>JAWVEC010000100.1:0-15723 GCA_033856975.1 Gaiellales bacterium | reverse complement strand
GAGGCCGACGATCCAACCGCGAGGATCGCAACCGCAATCACCGGGACCACGGCAAGCCACCGACGCGTCCGCCGACCCCGCCTACCGCGTTTCGGTCCTGTCCTGCTCAAAGCACCCCCCTAGGAGCGTCGCCATTCTCTCCCCTGACGCCGACCGAGTCAAGCCCCACCCGCCGCTTGACCGACCGAGCCTACGCCGCTTCCGGCGCCTTCCGCTGCTCAATCGGCTCGTACAACCGTGGAGCCGGCCCGATGTACTCGGAGCTGGGCCGGATCAGACGGTTGTCGCCGTGCTGCTCGATCACGTGCGCAGCCCAGCCCACCACTCGGCTCATGGCGAAGATCGGCGTGAACAGGCCGGTCTCGATCCCGAGGTAGTGGTAGGTGGAGGCCGAGTAGAAGTCGACGTTGGGATACAGCCCCTTCTCCTCCAGCACGGCCTTCTCGATGTGCTCGCTGATCGAGTACCACTGCGGCTCGTCCGAGCGCTCGGCCAGCGCCTTCGAGAACCGCTTCAGGATCACCGCGCGCGGGTCGTAGGTCTTGTAGACGCGATGGCCGAAGCCCATGATCCGCTCCTTGCGGTCGAGCCGGCCGCGAATCTCCTGCTCGATGTTCTCGTCGCTACCGATGTCGGCCAGCAGGTGCATCACCTGCTCGTTCGCGCCTCCGTGCAGCGGGCCTTTCAGCGCGCCGATCGCGCCCGTGATCGCGGAGTGCATGTCCGAGAGCGTGGAGGCGATCACCCGGGCGGTGAACGTCGAGGCGTTCATCTCGTGGTCGGCGTGCAGGATCAGCGCCACATCGAACGTCTTCGCGGCCTGCTCGTCGGGACGCTCCCCCGACAGCATCCAGAGGAAGTTGGCGGCGTGGCCGAGCGCGGCGTCGGGCTCGATCGGCTCCAATCCGCGGCGGCGGCGGTCGTAGCGGGCAACCATCGTCGGCATCTTGGCGATCAGCCGGGTGGCCTTGCGGAAGTTGGCCTGCTCCTCGTTGGACGACTTGTCGGGGTCGTCGAACGAGTCGGCCGAAACGGCGGTGCGCAGCATCTCCATCGGCGCCGCGTGGCCGGCCAGCATGTCGATCACCGAAGCCGTCTCGGATGACAGCGGCCGGGCGGCTGTCAGGTCGGCGATGAACGCGGCCAGCTCCGGCGCGGTGGGCAGGCGCCCTCGCAGCGTCAGGAAGCAGACCTCCTCGTAGCTCGAGTGCTCGGCCAGGTCGCCGACGTCGTAGCCGCCATAGATCAGCACACCGTTGACGCCGTCGATCGAACACAGCCGGCTGCGCGCGACAACGATCCCCTCGAGCCCCCCCTTGTCCGCCATCGACGCGCCTTTCGCTGGTTCGACTTCGACCGGATGGTAGCCAATCGTGCGAGAATCGAGCCGATTTGGGAACCATCAAAGCTTCGTCTGGGGGAACACGGGCATGAGTCGTCTCAAGATCACCGTCGTCGGTGCGGGCAACGTCGGTGCAACCACCGCTCAGCGGCTCGCCGAGCGCGATTACGCCGATGTCGTGCTGGTCGACATCGTCGAGGGCCTGCCGCAGGGCAAGGCGCTCGATCTTAACGAGACCGGCCCCGTCGCCGGCTACGAGCCGAACGTCGTCGGCAGCAACGGCTACGAGGAGACGGCCGGATCGCAGATCTGCGTGATCACGTCCGGCATCGCCCGCAAGCCCGGCATGAGCCGCGACGATCTGCTCACCACCAACCAGAAGATCGTCGGTGACGTGACCAGGAACCTGGTGCAGCACTCGCCGGGGACGATCCTGATCGTGGTCACCAATCCGCTGGACGCGATGTGTCAGGTCGCATTCAAAGAGTCGCGGCTGCCCCGCGAGCGCGTGATCGGCATGGCGGGCGTGCTCGACTCGGCCCGCTTCCGGACATTTCTGGCCTGGGAGCTGGGCGTCTCCGTGCGCGACGTGACCGGCTTCGTGCTGGGCGGCCACGGCGACCAGATGGTGCCGGTGACCTCTTACACCAACGTCGCCGGCATCCCGATCAGCGAGCTGATCCCCGCGCCGCGGCTGGCCGAGATCGTGCAGCGCACGCGCGACGGCGGCGCCGAGGTCGTGAAACTGCTGAAGTCCGGCTCCGCGTACTACGCCCCGTCGGCCTCGGTGTGCGAGATGGTCGACTCGATCGTGCACGACCAGAAGCGCGTGCTGCCGTGCGCCGCCCACCTGGAGGGCGAGTTCGGGCTGTCCGGCATCTTCATGGGCGTTCCCTGCCGGCTGGGCGCGGCCGGCCTGGAGGAGATCGTCAAGATCACGCTCAACCAGGACGAGCAGCGACAGCTCGAGAAGTCGGCTGGCGCCGTCCGCGAACTGGTCGAGGTGATGGGGCTGTACTAAGTGATTGGAACTCGTCGCAGCGCCAGCAGCGAGAGCATCTCGAAGCAGGCGCTGGCCGCCACCCAGGCGGTGATGTTGGCCGGCTGGTCGTACACCGGCGCCACCTCGACGCAGTCGAAGCCGCGGAAGTCGATGCCGGTCAGTGCCCGCAGGTAGGCAAGCGCCTGGCCGCTTGACGGCCCGCCCACCTCGGGCGTGCCGGTGGCCGGGGCGAAGGCCGGGTCGACGAAGTCGATGTCGAACGAGAGGTAGGCCGGGCGATCGCCAACCCGCGCCCTGACGCGGTCGCCGTAGGCCTGCGGCGTGAGCGACTCCAGCTCGTCCCAGTAGATCGCGTCGTAGCCCAGCTCCCGCGGCGCCTCCACGTCGTCGGCGCCATACAGCGTGCCGCGCATGCCGGCCTGCACGGAGGCCTGGGGATCGACCAGCCCCTCCTCGACCGCGCGCCGAAAGACGGTGCCGTGGAAGTACCGCGCACCGTAGTAGGAGTCCCAAACATCGGCGTGCGCGTCCAGGTGCACCAGCGCCAGCGGGCCGTGCACGGCGGCGGCCGCGCGCAGCTCGGCCAGCACCATCGAGTGGTCGCCACCGAGGCACAGAGGCGTCACCCCGGCGGCATGGATCGGGCGCAGGAAGGCCTCGATCGACTCCAGCGTCTGCTCGTGGTAGCCGGGCACCGTGGGCGAGTCGCCGTAGTCGACCATCGAGAGATGCTCCGTCACGTCCACGCGCAGGTGTGGGTTGTACGGCCGCAGCAGCGCCGCCGCGCTGCGGATCCCCTCCGGCCCGAACCGCGCCCCCGACTTGAACGAGACGGCGTCGTCGGTGGGGATGCCGAGGATGGCCACGTCGACGTCCTCGAGCGTCTGCACGTGCGGCAGCCGCATGAACGTTCGCGGCCCCGAGAATCGCGGAGTCACATGTGAGTCGGCGGGGCCGTAGCGCATGGGTGAGTATCGTACCGGCGTGGATCTGGGTCTGAACGACACTGCTGCGCTCGTCTGCGGCGCCTCCTCCGGCATCGGCCTGGCGATCGCCGGCTCGCTGGCCGCCGAGGGCTGCGCCGTTACGATGATGGCACGCAACCGCGAGCGGCTGCAGGCGGCCTCCGACGGCGTGCCGGGGTCGCTGGCCGTGCCCGGCGACGTCCGCGACCAGGAGGCGCTGGAGCGGGCGGTCGCGAACACCGTGGCCGAACGCGGCCGGCTCGACATCGTGATCAACAACGCCGGCGGCCCTCCCGCCGGGACCTTCGAGTCGACGCCGCCGGAAGCCTGGTCGGACGCATTCGAGCTCTCGCTGCACTCGGCGGTGCGGCTGGTGCGGATCGCGCTCCCCCACCTCAAGGCCAGCGGCCGCGGCCGGATCGTCAACATCGCCTCCTGGTCGGTGCGCGAGCCGATCACCGGGCTGGTGCTCTCCAACACGATCCGCCCCGGCGTTGTCGGATTGGCAAAGACGCTCTCGCACGAGCTGGGAGAGCACGGCATCACCGTCAACACCGTCGCGCCGGGCAAGATCGACACCCCGCGCTCGATCGAGCTGGCAGCACGCCATGCTGATCCCGCCGCCGCGCGCGAGCGAGACCTGCTCGCGATCCCGGTCGGCCGCGTCGGCACCGCCGCCGAGGTGGCGGCCGCGGTCGTCTTCCTCTGCTCCGAGGCGGCCGGCTACATCTCGGGCAGCGTGCTGCCGGTCGACGGCGGCGCCCTGCGGGGAATCTGGTAGCAATCTTGGGCTCGTATCGTTAAGTGCGTTGCAGACCTGTTACCGCCACCCCAACCGCGAGACGGGCGTCAGCTGCTCGAACTGCGGTCGCCCGATATGTCCTGACTGCGTGACGCAGACGCCGGTCGGTCCGCGCTGCCCCGCGTGCAGCGGGCGCACCCGCGTCCAGCGGCCCGGCTTCCTGATGGGACGAGAGCCGCGCGTGACGCAGGCGCTGATCCTCGCGAACCTCGCGCTGTACGTGCTCACCAATCCGAACCTCGGGCTCAGCGGCGGCGGCGGTCTGCTCAGCGGCACGCTCAACCAGCGCGGCGTCGACCTGACGCTGTTTGGGCCGGCCGTGCAGGACGGCGAGTACTACCGCCTGATCAGCTCCGCCTTCATCCACTTCGGGCCTGCTCACATCGCGTTCAACATGTACGCGCTGTACCTGCTCGGCTCGGCGCTCGAGCGCTACGCCGGCAGCCGGCGGTTCGCCATCATCTACCTGCTGTCAACGCTGGGCGGAAGCTTCGGCGCCCTGCTGCTGACACCAGACGCCCATTCGGCCGGGGCATCCGGCGCCATCTTCGGCCTGATGGGAGCGATGCTGGTGCTGGAGCGCCAGCGCGGCATCACGCTGCTGGGCGGCTCGATCGGCGGGCTGCTGGTGATCAACCTCGCCATCACCTTCGGCATCCCCGGCATCTCGATCGGCGCCCACATCGGCGGCCTGATCGCCGGTGCGGCGGCCGGCCTGGTGCTGTCAGGGTTCGGCCGCGGCCACCTCGCCTACGGGCGGCTCTCGCCACTGACGGGGCTGGCGCTGGTCGCGATCGGCGTCGCCACCGTGGCCGGATCGATCGCCGTGGCGGGCGGATGAGGCCGCTGCGACGGCCGCAGTGGCCCGCTGTGCTGGCAACCGGCTTCGCGGTCAGCTTCGTCGGCCTGCTCTATGGCTGGGACACGCAGTCGGGCTACTACGCCTTCCTGCCCGATCCCGCCCATCCCGCCGCTCCGGTGGTGCACGTGCCCGGCGAGCAACAGCCCGCCAGCGGCACCGGCTTCTACTTCGTCGACGTCAACCTGCTGCAGGCGAACCTGATCCAGAAGCTGTGGGCGGAGCACCTGGTGGACGGTGCCGCGCTGGTGCCGGACGATCAGATCCTGGCCCCCGGGCAGTCGAACCAGCAGCGGGTCAGCGACGACATGCGCGCGATGACGAGCTCCCAGCAGACCGCCCAGGTGGTGGCCGAGCAAGCGCTTGGAAAGCCGGTCAAGATCGACCGCCTGGGCGCCCAGCTGGTGGCGATCGAGAACGGCTTCCCGGCCGCTCGCGCCGGACTCAAGGCGGGCGACATCGTGACCGCCGCCAACGGCCACCCGGTGCACTCGGCGGCGGATCTGATCGCGGCCATGAAAGGCGTCAAGCCGGGCGACCAGGTGCAGCTGACGCTGACCAACGCCGGTTCGGTGACGCTACCGACCACGACCAGCCACGACCTGCCGGGACGCGCCGTGATCGGCGTCTCGATCGGTGACGCCGTCAAGGTGGGGCGGATCCCGATCCACGTCAGCTTCTCGACCGGGGAGATCGGCGGCCCCTCCGCAGGGCTGGCCTTCTCGCTCGAGATCTACGACGCGCTCAGCGGTCGCAAGCTGCTGAACGGGCATCGCATCGCGGTCACTGGCGAGCTCGACCTGGGAGGCGGAGTGCACGAGATCGGCGGCGTGCGACAGAAGACGGTGGGCGCCATCGACGCCGGCACGGACGTGTTCATCGTGCCGAAGGGGGCGAACGAGCGCGACGCGCGGGACGAGGCGAACGGTCGCATCACCATCATCGGCGTTACCAGTTTCGACCAGGCGCTGGCGGCGATTCGAGCTCTCCCAAAGCGGTGACGATCTGGTGAAACCTTCTGCCGCAAACAGCGCATTTTCCGGATCGGCAACGCTGGATAGCGTCGCGGCGGCTGCATAGACTGCGCCCTCGCAGCACTCCAGAAAAGTCAATCGAAGGGCACCCAAACATGGCACAGAAGGCTCGATGCGTCACATGCAACGACTGCTTCTTTCGCAAGACGAGCCTTTGTGCATTGGATCTCAGCGAACCCTGTCCGACCTTCCGGCCGGTGCTGAAGGGCCGGATGGTCGCCCCCAGGCAGCCGCGGCTGGTCGAGCCCGCGCCGCAGTTCGTGCCGGCGACCTGGCTGGGCGGCACGCGCTTGGCCGCCGGCGTGGCCTGACATTTTCCTCTAAGAAGCTCTAAACGCCGGCCGGAGCCAACCGCTCGCTGACCAGCGCCCCCAGGCGGGCGACGCCGTCGCTGATCTGTTCGGGCGAGACGGCGCTGAACGCCAGCCGCAGCGACGAGCCGCCACCACCGCCGGCACAGAAGTCGCTGCCCTTGACGTAGGGCACGCCGCGCTCGGCAGCCGTCGCCAGCAGCTCGCCGGTGTCGATCGTGGCCGGCAGGTCGACCCAGTAGAAGTACCCGCCCTGGGGCGTCGTCCAGCGGGCGCCCTCGGGGAAGTGCGCGCGCAGGGCTGCCTCCATCGCGTCTCGGCGGGCACGCAGCAGGCCGGTGATGCGCTCGACGTTGGGCTCGAAGCGGCCGGCCCGGCAGTACGCCGCCAGCGTCGCCTCGGCGAAGGTGTTGGGCGCGATGTAGGTGTTCTCGGACAGCTTGGCCAGCGGCGCCACCAGCCGCTCGGGCAACACCAGGTAGCCGGCCCTGATGCCGGGCGCCACCGTCTTTGTGAACGATGAGGAGTAGACGACGTTGTCGCCGCCGTCGATCTGGTGCAGGGTCGGCGCCGGCTCGCCCTCGAACCGCAACAGCCCGTAGGGATCGTCCTCCATGATCAGCACGCCGTACTGCTGCGCGAGGTCGACCACGCGCCTGCGACCCTGCTCGGGCAGAGAGACACCGGTCGGGTTCTGGAAGGTCGGTATCACGTACAGCAGCCGGGCGGAGGGATGCTGCTGCAGCGCCAGCTCGAGCTGCTCGGTGTCGATGCCCTCGGCGGTCAGCGGCACCGAAACCACCTCGGCACCGAACGTCCGCAGCGAGATCAGCGTGCGGTCGTAGGTCGGGTCCTCGGCCAGCGCGAGCCCGTGGGCCGAGCCCAGGAAGAGGTGCTGGGCGATGAACGCCACGCCCTGCAGAGAGCCGTTGACCAGCAGCACGCGGGCCGGCTCGACGCCGTGGCGAGCGGCGATCCACTCCCGCAGCGGCATGTATCCGCCCGGGACGTATCCCAGAGCGCGCGGTCCGTCCTCGCGCAGAGCGGCCACCGCCGCGGCCTCCAGATCGGCCACGGGCAGCATGTCGGCGGAGGGAACGCCCCGGGTGAACGGGATCGAGCTCATCGCCTACATGGTACCGACAACGTCGGCAGCGAGTTGCGCCGCCTCGGTCGGGCTCGCCCCCACCCGGATGCCGCGCGCCTCGAGCGCCGCGCGCTTTCCCTCGGCCGTGCCGGACGAGCCGGAGATGATGGCACCGGCGTGGCCCATCGTCTTTCCGGGCGGAGCCTCGAATCCGGCGATGTAGGCGACCACCGGCTTGGTCATGTGGTCGACGATGTAGGCACCCGCCTTCTCCTCCTCGTCGCCGCCGATCTCGCCCACCAGCACCACCATGTCGGTCTCGGCATCGGCCTGGAACCGCTCCAGCACGTCGATGAACGAGCTGCCCACGATCGGGTCGCCGCCGATGCCGACGATGGTGGAGTTGCCAAGTCCGAGGTCGGCCAGCTCCTTGCCGATCTGGTAGGTCAGCGTCCCGGATCGCGAGACGAGCCCGATCCGGCCGGCGGCGAACACCTGCGCCGGGATGATGCCGACGTTGGCAACGCCGGGGGAGAGCGCGCCGGGGCAGTTCGGCCCGAGCAGCGTGATGCCGAGCGGGCGGACGTAGTTGTAGAGCCGCAGCATGTCGTGCACCGGGATGCCCTCGGTGATGCAGATGATGGTGGCGCAGCCTGCGTCGGCCGACTCCTTGATCGCGTCCGCCGCGAACCGGGGCGGCACGAACACCATCGCCGTGTTCGCCCCCTGCTCGGACACCGCCTCGGCGACCGTGTTGTAGACCGGCACGCCGTCCACGTCCTGGCCGCCCTTACCCGGCGTCACGCCGGCCACCAGGTTGGTGCCGTAGTCGCGGTTTCGCAGCGCGTGGAAGCTGCCCTCGCGCCCGGTGATGCCCTGCACCACCAGCTTGGTCTCCGCGGTGACGATGATTGCCACTACGCGGCCTGCTCGACCAACTCGACCACGCGCGCGGCGGCGTCCAGCATCGTCTTCTCGACGTGCACGTTGGCGGGCGCTGACTCGGCCAGCATCCGCAGGCCCTCCTCGGCGTTGGTGCCGTCCAGCCGAACCACGATCGGCAGCGTCGTCCCCAGCCGGTCGAGCGCGGTCAGGATGCCCTGCGCCACCTCGTCGCAGCGGGTGATGCCGCCGAACACGTTGAACAGCACCGCCCGCACCTCGACGTCCGAGAGCAGCACCTCCATCGCGGTCGCGATCGCCTCGGCGTTGGCTCCGCCGCCAACGTCCAGGAAGTTTGCCGGCCGGTGGCCCGTCGACCGGCCGGCGGCCGCGACCACGTCCAGGGTGGACATGGCCAGCCCGGCGCCGTTGGCCAGCGTGCCGATGTCGCCTCCGTCCAGCTTGACGAAGTTGACGCCGCGCTCTCGCGCCATCCGCTCCTGGGGATCGGCCGCCTCGACGTCCCGCATCTCGGCGATCTCGGGGTGGCGAAACAGCGCGTTGTCATCGATCGTGTACTTGGAGTCGAGCGCGCGCACGATCCCGTCCGGGGTGACGATCAGCGGATTGATCTCGACCAGCATGGCGTCGGTCTCGACGAAGGCACGATAGGACGCCAGCATGATTTCGGACACCTGCTCCATCTCGTCCGCCGGGATGGCGGCCGCGGCGCACAGCTCGGCCGCGTCGGCCGGGAGGAAGCCCGCCAGCGGATCGACGTGCATCCGCGCCAGCCGCTCGGGGGTCTGCTCCGCGACCTGCTCGATCTCGATCCCTCCCGCCGTGGTCAGCATGAACAGCGGCCGCTTGGCGCCGCGGTCGAGGGTGATCGAGAAGTAGTACTCACGCTCGATGTCCGAGGCGCGCTCGATCCACAGACGCCGCACGATGTGCCCGCGGATGTCCATGCCCAGGATGTTGGCGGCGTGCTGCTCGGCCGCGTCTGGGCCATCCGCGAACTTGATGCCGCCGGCCTTGCCCCGCCCGCCGACCAGCACCTGCGCCTTGACCATCACAGGGCTGCCGATCTGCTCGGCTGCGGTTCGCGCCTCGGCGACCGTGGTCGCCAGCATCCCATCCGAGACCGGGATGCCGAACCGCGCGAACAGCTGCTTGCCCTGATACTCGTACAGATCCATGCCGCGGGGAGTGTACCGGCGTGCGGCCCGCAGAGGACGCGTCAGGCGGTATGGACCGCCTTTACAGATCGATAACAATATTGCCGAAGTTTCTTGACAAAGCCCATGGACAATCGCCGAGGACGCTGCGAACGAACGTGCCCACACCTCGCAGCTACCTGCCTCCTCCGACGGCCCGCTTGCGGGTCGTCGGTCTTTAAGAGCTGGCTTCGACGATCGTGAAACCCAGCGCCGCGATCGCCGACTCGATCGCCGAGATATCGACGCGGCCCGGGTCGTACGTCACCTCGACCTCGTCGCCGATATGCTCGGCGACCACCCCGTCCACTCCGGGCAGGGCGGTCACCGCCCGCTGCACGCGCTGCTCACAGCCGCCGCAGCTCATGCCCCGCACCGCCAGCGTGAGCGTCTCGCTCGCCACACTAAGGATTGGTGGTGCTCTGGCCGACGGCCGCCACCGAGGCGACGTAGGCAGCCACGTCCTGGGCGTCCGCGCCCTTCAGCAACCCGGGCGGCATCGGCGTCGGCCGAGCCTGTGGGAAGCCGATCTCTATCTGCTCACGGACGAGCGCCTCGAAGGAGGTGTCGTCAAAGCCGTTCAGCCGCGGCTGAAGATACGCGTAGTCGAGATTGGGGCCGATCGTGCCCTTGGTGCCGGCATCGGCCAGCGTGTGGCAACCGCCGCAGCTGCCGGCGAACAGCGTCTTGCCCTTGGCCAGGTCGGCCTGGCCCGATCCGGCCACGCCGGACTGGACGCCGCAGCCCGCGGCGACCAGGGACGATCCGCCGAGAACTGCGGTCAAGGCGAGGATGGCGAACGGGCGTCCCACGGGCGCGAAGCCTACCAAGTCGGGCGGCGGCCCTGCGCGGGATACGCGCCTCGCCAGGTGACCGCCTCGGCCGCCATCTCGGCGCCCATCGCCAGCGCCTCGCCGATCGGGGCGCCCTGTGACAGCCCATACAGCAGCCCGGCCGCGAAAGTGTCTCCCGCTCCATACGTGTCCACCAGCGGAGCAGGGGCCGGCACCGCCTGGTAGCCGCTGCCGCCGCGCACGCCGTCGGTCACGATCACGTGATCCGGCCGGCTCGACAGCCGATCGAGATCGAACCGCTCGCCGCGGTCGTGGGCGCTCCCCACCAGCACGTCAGCGCGAACGCCGCTCTCGGCCAGGGCATCGAACCGGCGCGCCGTCACGACCAGCGCGCCGGCCCGCCGCGCCAGCCGCAGCGTGCGCGGATCACGGCCGGTGAAGTAGACGCCGTCGCAGCCGGCAAGCTCGTCCCAGGGCAGGGGATCATCCGCCGTGGGATGCAGGTTCTCGCCGATCACGCAGATCGTCCGCTCGCCGCTGGGATCACGCATCACCAGGCAGCGCGTGTGGGGAGCGGGACGCGGCGCGGCCAGCACCCGGATGCCGAGCGCCTCCAGCGACTCGACCACCGGCACGTCACTCGCCGCGGCCGTGTAGAAGCTGACCTGGGCGCCCATCCGGACGAGCGCGGCAGCGGTCACGGCGCCACCGCCGGCCGGCTGGGTGAGAGGATCGGATAGGTGGACGATCTCTCCAGCCGGGGGAATGAAAGGCGCGTTGGTGTGGGTGACCCACTCGACGTGCCCGACGACCGCGAGGTTCGGCATGCGCGGAGGGTATCGGCTGCGCGCACGCTCGCGAGTTCGACGGCCTGGCCGTAGTCAGAACGAGCACTGCCGCTGTCGGGCAGAGCTCTGAAGATGGTCACGTTCGCCGGCGGAGCCGGCTATCGCGCGAGTCGTTACGGCACGAACACGACCTTGCCCTGCACCTTCAGCTGCTCCATCAGGGCCTGACCCTTGCCGACCTCGGACAGCGGCATCACCTGGTCTATCACCGGCTTGATCGCGCCCGCCTCGACCGCCTTCAGCGCCGCCGACAGCTCGGCCTTGTTGGAGAGGTGCGAGCCGAGCAGGTTCTGTTGCTTGTTCCACAGGAAGCGCAGATCGGTGACGGCGGCAAACCCTGTGGAGGCACCGCAGACGACGATCCGCCCGCCCCAGCGCAGGGCCGCCATCGACGTCGGCCACGTCTCCTCGCCGGAGTGCTCGAACACGACGTCGACGCCGGCCTTGTTGGTGATCGCCTTCACCTCTGCCACCACGTCCTGGCTCTTTCGGTCGATCACGTTCACCGCGCCCAGCTGCTCCGCCTTCGCCACCTTCTCGGCGCCGCCAACCACCGGGATCGGGTTGGCGCCGAACATCCGGCAGATCTGGATCGCCATCGTGCCCAGGCCGCCCACGCCGCCCCAGATCAGCACGTTCTCGCCGGGCTGGATCTTGGCCCGTGAGACCAGCATCCGCCAGGCCGTCTCGAGCACCAGTGGCATCGACGCGGCCTCCTCGAAGCTGAGGTTCTTGGGCTTGGGTAGCACGTTCACCGCCGGCATCGTCACGTACTCGGAGTGGCCGCCGACGTTGGGACCGCTCTGGAAGCCCCAGATCCGGAACTGCCGGCAGAAGAACTCCTGCCCCGTCACGCAAAAGTCGCAGGTGCGGCAGGACAGGCCGGGGTGCACGACCACCTCGTCGCCCACCTCCAGCGACGAGGAGCCAAAGCCGGCGCCGGTCACCTCCGACCCCAGCGCCTTGACCACGCCGGAAACGTCCGACCCGGAGACGTGCGGGAAGATCACCTTCATGCCCGGCATGCCCCGCCGCGCCCAGATGTCGTTGAAGTTGGCACCGGCCGCCTTGACCTCGATCAGCACCTCGTAGGGCTTCGGCTCGGGCTCGGGGATGTCGGTGTAGTTGAGCACCTCGGGTCCGCCGTGCTCCTCGAAGACAACAGCTTTCATGCGGTCAGCGCCTTTCCCAGGTAGTCGAAGTTGTCGATGTAGCGGCGCACGTCGTCCTCGCTGTGCTGCACCGAGAGCGTCCAGTTCTCGGACTTGCCCCAGGGCGCCATGAAGACGCCGCGGTTGAACTGCACCAGCCAGTTGATGTAGCCCAGCTCGTCCGAGACCTCGAGGTAGTCACGGTAGTTCCGCACGCGCTCCGCGCGGTAGGTGACGGCGCCACGCGCCGCCATCACCGTCGTGTAGCCGGCCAGCCCGGTGCGCTCGATCACGCCGTCACAGCCGTCGCGCAGGATCTCGGCCAGCCGCTCGAACTCTGTGTAGGCGTCCGGCACCAAGATCTCGGTCAGCGTCGCGTGCATGGCCGCCATCGTCAGCGGGTTGCCGTTGAACGTGCCGACCTGGTCGATCTTGCCCTCGGCGATCCAGCCCATCACGTCCTCGCTGCCGCCGATCGCGCCGCACGGCAGCCCGCCGCCGACCGACTTTGCCAGACACAGCACGTCGGGGGTGACGCCGAACGCCTCGACGGCGCCTCCGTAGGCGATCGTGGCCCCGGTCTTGACCTCGTCGAAGGCCAGCAGCGCGCCGTGGGCGTGCAGCAGCGCCTTCACGCCACGCAGGTAGCCGTCCACCGGCAGCACGAAGCCGGCGTTCATCATGGCCGGCTCGACGATCATGCCGGCGACGCGGCCCTTGTAGCGCTCGAGCGTGCGTTCGAGAGCCTCCAGGTCGTTGAACGGCACCACCTTGGTCAGGTTGACGTAGTCGGCGGGCAGGCCCAGCGTCTGGGGCACCGAGACGGGATCGTCGTAGCTGCCGATCTTGTCGCCGGGCGGCGCCACCGACACCATCAGCGCGTCATGGTGGCCGTGGTAGGAGCCCTCGATCTTGAGCAGGATGTCGCGTCCGGTGTATGCCCGCATCAGCCGCACCGCGTCCAGCGTGGCCTCGGTGCCGGAGTTGCCGAACCGCCACAGCGGCAGGCCGAAGCGCTGCTGGAGGTGCTCCGCAACCGCCACGCCCTGCTCGGTGGGCTGGGCGAAGTGGGTGCCCTTGCGGACGCGATCGGAGACGGCCTCGACGATGCGGGGATGGGCATGGCCGACCGCCGCCGCGCCGTAGCCGTTGTGGAAGTCGACGTACTCGTTGCCGTCCAGGTCGGTCACCTTGGAGCCGTGGCCCTCGGCGAGATAGATCGGATGGGGACTGGTCGCCTGCCAGCTGGAGGCGACGCCGCCGGCCAGCGAGCGGCGGGCGCGGTCGGTCATCGCCCGCGAGGCATGGTGGCGCTCGTTGAACGTGGCCTCCTCGGCCTCGATCAGGCTTGCCAGCGCGCTGGCATCGATGGTGCTGCTCGTGGTGCTCATGACTGAACGCCTCCCAGGACTTCTCCGTAGCGGTTGTCTCTCCAGGCAAGGGCGGCCTTGAGGCCCTTGGTCTGGACGATCTGCATGAACTCTCGCTGCTCGGGCATGTCGGCCGCGTTGAGCATCGAGGAGAGATCGAGGTTCATGTTGACGGCCTCGCGCAGCCCCATCGCCTCAAACGCCCGCACCAGCGCGATCTTGGTCAGCCGCAGCACCGGCAGCGGTGTCGGCGCGATCTTGCGCACCAGTGCCTCGACCTCGGCATCGACCTCGGCGTCGGCAACAACGCGGTTGATCATGCCCGCGCGCTCCGCCGCCTCGGCGTCGATCATGTCGCCGGTGAACAGTAGCTCGTTGGTCTTCTTCTGGCCGATGATGAACGGCATCAGCAGCGTCACCGGGCCCGATCCGTAACGGATCTCCGGCTCGCCGAACTTGCCGCTCTCGCCGCTCACGATCATGTCGCACGCCATCGCCAGCTCGCAGCCGCCGGCCAGGCAGTAGCCGCGGACGGCGGCGATGGTGGGCTTGGGCAGCGCCCACAGCCGCATCGTGGCATCGATGTCGGTGGCGAGCACGTCGTGCCACTCGTGCGCGGGGATCTCGGAGTGGGCAGCTTCGGCCGACAGGTCGTAGCCGGCCGAGAAGGCGCGCTCGCCGGCGCCCGTCACCACCACCACCTTGACCTCGTCGTCGGCAACGGCGCGATCGAGCGCGGCGTGCAGCCCCTCCAGCACGTCTGAGTTGATCGCGTTCATCTTCTCGGGCCGGTTGAGGGTGATCCAGGCGGCGGGGCCGCGCAGCTCGTACAGGACGGCGTCGCTCATGCAGCACTCTCCTCGGAGGTAGCAAGGGTGATCAGGCAGTCGAGCGCGACGGCGCGCTGCGGCGAGACCAGCAGGGGATTGATGTCGATCTCGGAAATCTCTGGATGCTCGGCTGCCATTCGCGAGACGGCCACGATGGCGTCGATCAGCCCGTCGGGGATGGCGCCTTGGAGCAGGCGGTCGAGCGCGGGCAGGCTGCGGACGAGCTCGATCGCCCCGTCCCGGTCGAGCGGCGCCAGGCTTGCCGTGACCAGGTCGAGCGCCTCGGCCAGCGCGCCGCCGATGCCGACCACGACGGTCGCGCCGAAGTCCCTGTCGCGCACCATGCCGACCAGCACCTCGACGCCGCCGGAGACCTGCTCGGCCACGATCACGCGGCCGCCCATCCGCTCGGCCGCCTCACGTACGCCCGCTGCGTCGGACAGTCCCAGCGCGACGCCGCCGACCCGTGCCTTGTGGGCGACGTTGTCGATCTTGACGACAACCGGGTAGCCGAGCCGCTCCGCGGCGGCGACGGCCTGATCCGCGTCGGGACAGCGCTCGGCGCGCACGTACGGCACGCCGTAGTCGCCGGCGATCCTGGCCGAGTCGAGTTCGGGGAGCGCGCCGGCACCGTCGATCGAGGGCGCCGCGGCGACCGCTCGCGAGAGCGGCGTTCGCTGCCTGTGGCCCAGCCGCGCGGCCAGGGCCCGCAGGCCGGGCAGCGAGCCCTTGAGCAGAGGGATGTCGTGCTCGCGCGCCCACTCGATGTCCTCGATCGGAGGATCGGCCGTGGTGACCGTGATCACACACGGGAAGATCTCGCGGCCGGCGGTCGCGGCCAACAGGTCGCCCGCGATGTTGGTGGGCAGCTCCCGCTCGTCGCCGTGCAGCCAGTGGCTGTGGTCGTTGGCCGAGACGAGCACGTCGAACTCGCCCGACTCGGCCATCTGCTGGAATACACGCGGAAACACGATCCGATCGTCGTCGATGGCCCAGCAGTCGGCCGGATTGCCGACCTCGGAGAAGTTGGGGAACTCGGCCTTGATGCGCTCGGTCAGCCCGGCCGAGAGCGGCTGCAGCGGGATGCCGGCCTGCTCCGCCTTGTCGGCGAAGTACTCCCCCTCGCCGCCCGAGTTGGTCACCGCACCGATCCGCCGGCCGCGGGGCGGCGTCGCCCGCGAGAACACCTCCAGGTGCTCGAGCCAGACGCCGAAGTCGTCCACCCGGA
>JAWVEC010000099.1:0-13703 GCA_033856975.1 Gaiellales bacterium | reverse complement strand
ACCGCGGCATGACGCACGACGGCATCGGCAAGTACCTGTCGCAGGTGATCACCAAGGCCCCGGGCGAGACCGCGGACGTGGTCAAGATCCTGCAGGACACCAAGACCGACGTCGTTGTCAGCTACCTGCCGGTGGGCTCCGAGGAGGCCACCAAGTGGTATGTCGAGCAGGTGCTGGCGGCGGGCTGCGGCTTTGTCAACTGCATCCCCGTGTTCATCGCCCGTGAGCCGTACTGGCGCCGTCGCTTCGAGGAGAAGGGCCTGCCGATCGTGGGCGACGACATCAAGTCCCAGGTCGGAGCCACCATCGTGCACCGCAAGTTGGCGCGCCTGTTCCAGGAGCGCGGGGTGCTGCTCGAGCGCACCCACCAGCTGAACGTGGGTGGCAACACCGACTTCCTGAACATGCTGGAGCGCGAGCGGCTTGAGAGCAAGAAGATCTCCAAGACCAACGCCGTCACCTCCCAGCTCGACCACGACATGGGCGCGAAGAACGTCCACATCGGCCCGTCTGATCACGTCGCCTGGCTGGAGGACCGCAAGTGGGCCTACATCCGGCTCGAGGGCCGGTCGTTCGGCGACGTGCCGCTGAACCTGGAGCTGAAGCTCGAGGTGGTCGACTCGCCCAACTCCGCCGGCATCGTGATCGACGCCGTGCGCTGCGCCAAGCTGGGGCTCGACAACGGGCTCGGCGGGGCGCTCGAGTGGCCATCGGCGTACTTCATGAAGTCACCCCCGGTGCAGCATCCCGACGACGAGTGCCACACCGAGGTGGAGAAGTTCATCGAGACCTACGGCAAGCCGGTCAAGAAGGAGCGCAGCGAGGCCAAGGGGAAGGCGGCCGGTAAGGCGTAGTTTGGCCACCGAGCTCAACATCTGCCTCGTCTGTCCGTATGCGCTGGCGGCGACGCATCCGGTGGCGGAGTACGTGCGAAACGAGGCGACGGCGCTGGCCGGGCGCGGACACCGGGTGACGGTGCTCGCCCCCAGCGCCTCGTCGCGGGCGCTGCGCAGCGGGCGCGAGCGGCTGAGAGCGCTGGCCGGCGGAGACCGCAGCGCGTTGCAGGCGCTGCCCGGCGAGCCGCTGTCGGTGGCCGTCGGCCCGGCATTGCCGCACGGCCACAGGCGAAGGGCGCGTGGCGCCGGCCTGCCGGTGGGCGCGTCGGCAAACGTGGCCCTCGCCGTCGGCGAGGGTGGGTTCGACGTCGTCCACGCCCACGAGCCGCTGGTGCCGGGGCTGGCGACGGCTGCGCTGGCGCACACCCGCAGCCTGACGGTGGCCACCTTCCACTCGCAGCTGGAACGGGCGATCGCCTATCCGATCAGCGGCGGCCGGCGCAAGCGCTACCGCGCCCGCATCGATGCTCTGCTCGCGACCAGCGCTCGCGCCGCCGGGCTGGCGCAGGTGCTCTACCCGGGCGAGTTCGAGATCCTGCCCGACCCGGTGTCGCCGCTGTTTGCGCCCGGTGAGAAGCACGGCACCCGCCTGGTGGCGGAGTGGACGGCCGAGGGACGACCGGTGACGCGGGCGCTGATCAGGCTGGTGGCCGAGAGCCCGGCGCTCGAGCTGACGCTGGTCTGGGACCGGCGCGGGCGGCGCCCGCTGCGGCCATACGTGCCGGTGGCCGCGCGCGGCAGGGTGCACACGCTGGGACCCGAGGACGAGCGGGCACGGGCGGCGCTGCTGGCCGAGGCCGACGTGCTGATCGCGGCTGCCGAAGGCGACGAACGGCTGGAGTGGGAGGCGCGGGCAAGCGGCTGTGTGGTCGTGTCGCCGCGCGAGGACGGCCCGGGGTTGCGCTACGCGGCCGACCAGCCGCCTCTGGCATCCGCCGCCGCCGCCCGCCTGCTGGACGACGGGCCGCTGCGGACGCGGCTGGCGGGCGAGATGGTGGCGGCAGCGGCCGTGCGCGGCAGCGACGCGGTGGCCGAGCGGCTGGAGCAGATCTACCGCGGACTGATACAACGCCGGCGTCAACGGCCGCTGCCACCGTCCCCGCGGCGGGAGCTGATCGACGTCGACCTGCACATGCACACCAGCCACTCCCACGACTGTGCGACCGATCCGGAGGCGCTGCTCGACCACTGCATCGCGCAGGGCCTGGGCGCGATCGCAATCACCGACCACAACGAGATCGCAGGCGCGCTCGAGGCGGCCGCGATGGACAAGCCGATCACCGTGATCGTGGGCGAGGAGGTCAAGACCTCGCAGGGGGAGGTGATCGGCCTGTTCTTGTCGGAGAAGATCGAGCGCGGCCTGACGATGGCCGAGACGATCCGCCAGATCCAGGCCCAGCGGGGGCTGGTGCTGATGCCGCACCCCTTCGACCGGCTGCACACGATCCCGGAACCGGCCACCCTGCTGCGCCACCTGGACGAGATCGATATCTTCGAGGTCTACAACTCGCGGCTGCTGTTCGACTCGTTCAACGACGACGCCCTGCGCTTTGCGACCAAGTACAACCTGGTGGAGTCGGCTGGCTCGGATGCGCACGTGCTACAGGGCATCGGCACCGCCATCAACCGGATTCCGGCCTTCGACGGGCCGGAGCAGTTCCTGGTGTCGATGCGCCACAACCAGATCATCCGCCGGCCCAAGAGCCTGCTCTACCTGCAGGGCCTGAAGTGGGTGCAGCAGGTGGGCAAGACCTGATTGTTGTTCCGGAGCGTCCCGCAGCGGAGGCTGGATAGCCTGTGCGAGGGCGATCGTGGCGCCTGGGACACCAGTCCTAGATGGTTGCCGGGCGGCGGCCGAGGGTTCGCCGTAGCACGGTCACGCGCTGGCCGGCTCCCTCGCCCAGCACGTCGAGCAGGGCCTCGACACAGGCCGGGTCAAAGCTGGTGCCGCTCTCATCGCGCAGCAGCTGCAGCGCCCGTCCCTGCGGCCACGGCTCGCGGTACGCCCGCCGGCTGGTGAGCGCGTCGAAGACATCGCATGCGGTGAGGATGCGAGCCTCCAGCGGAATGTCCTCGCCCGCGATCCCGTGCGGGTAGCCGCCGCCCTCGAAGCGCTCGTGGTGTGAGAGCACGATCGGGACCTCCTCGCTGAAGCCGCCCAGATGGGCGAGCAGCTCGGCGCCCCGCCCCGGGTGGGTGCGGATCACGGCGAACTCGTCATCGGTCAGCCGGCCAGGCTTGTTCAGGATCACCTCCGGCACCTGCAGCTTGCCGATGTCGTGCACCAGGCCGGCGATCGCCAGCCGGCGGACGGACGCGCCGCCCAGGCCCATATGCGAGCCGACCCGCACGGCCAGGTGTGCAACCCGCCGCGAGTGCTCGCGGGTGGACGGATCGCGCAGCTCCATGGTCGCGGTCAGGGCGCGCACATAGCCGCCCAGCAGGCTCTCCTCCGACTCGACCAGGTCGCTGCCGGTCAACCGGGCGTGCAGGTGGTGCGACGGCACCTGGCGGGCGAGGTCGACCGCCACCGCTCCCGCCACGGCGACGAAGCCGAGCGCCTCCAGCAGATGAGCGAACCAGAACCCGATCGTCCATGACGGCGAGAGCAGGTAGAGCGGCACCGAGCTGCCCAGCCAGGCCAGTCCCACCACAACCGACAGGTCGGCGCGCCGCCCCGTCAGCTGGTACGTGGCGTACGCGCGCCAGGCGATCCAGGCATACGCCGCGGAGACGGGCAGCAGCACGGCGTACACCCACGGCTCCACCATCAACGGCACCAACGGCACCAACGCGGGATGCAGCAGGCCGACCGCTCCGAACAGCAGCAGCGCCACGACCAAGACCGCCTGTCCGCGAACGATCAGCCGCCGCGTGCTGCGGTGCGCGGGCGGCACGATCACGGCCAGCGCGAGCAGCACCCCGCCCACCGGAACGGCCAGCACCCCGGCCAGGCCGACGGTCGCGTTGCGGCCATACTCCTCCAGGAAGATGCCCGGCGTCGCCAGGCCGTGAATCACAAGCAGCCCGCCCATAGCCGTGAATGCGAAGCCCACCAGACCGGCGCGCAGATCGTTGCGGCGCAGGGCGGCCCGGGTCATCAGGATCGCGACCGTCGCGGCGACGGCGGCGACTCCGGTCACGGCCACCAGGTGCAGCGTGATCAGCTCGAACTCACCCGGAAGCGAGAGCCGCGCGGCGAGGTACAGGAGCGGCGGCGCAGAGACAGCCGCCAGCAGGACCTTGCGCGCGAGGGTGAGGCGGTTGAACATCACCACATTGATCGGCCGCGGCAAGCAGGACCTTGAAGAACTCGCCCCAATGGCGGATCACACGCCGCCGGCGATCGCGCCGGCGGCGTGCCGCCCAGCCGTGTGCTCAGCCGGCGTTGCCGTGCGTGCCGCGCAGCTGCCAGCCGCGCTCACCGAGCATCCACAGCTCCGTGTACACCCCGCCGCCCAGCTGAAACGAGACCAGTGCGGTGTCGTCGGCGACGGTGATCAGCGGCTCGACGCCGTTGCGACCGTCCACCATCTGCCTGAGCTCCGAAACCGGATCGAGCGCTATTGCCGTTGCCATGATCAGACCCCCAAGAGACATTCAGGGCCGCCGCCCCCGGACGGCCTCGATCTCGTTATCGCCTGCCCTCGCGTGAAATGCTCCTGCAAACACGAACCTTTGCAAACTCGTTACAACACGCAGCACTCAATCCACGGGGGTGTCGGGGGCCGCTCGACCCGGATTATGGAGGTATCCACCGCCGATGCGCCAATATGACGGAGTGAGCGCGCCCGACGATCAGATCTACGAGAAGTACCAGGCCCGCGCGATCGCCGAGACGAACCAGCTCGGACACGAGATCGCGACCTGGGTCGGCGAGCACCATCCGTCTCAGGCGCCCGTGATCGGCACCGGTCACCCGCTGGCCGACATCTTCCTGCTCAAGTACCGGCCGGCGGCCGCGGAGGTGCAGGAGGGGGTTGCCTTCTTCGGCCGCGCCGGCCAGGCCGTGCTGAAGAGCATCGAGCGGCTGCGGATCGATCCGCTGAAGCTGTACGGCAGCCTCTGCATCAAGCTGGACATCGAGCCCGGCGAGGATGACCTGGAGCGCTCGCGCGGCTGGCTGACGCGTGAGCTGCACATCACCCAGCCGGGCATCGTGGTTGCGATGGGCAACGAGGCGGTCGAGTTCGTGAACTCGCTCCAGTTCCCGCTGGCGGGAACGGTCGCGGCCACCACCGGCCAGGTGCAGCGGCTGACGCCCACCATCGATCTGCTGGCCGCTCCCGACATCGATCAGTCGCTCAACGACTCGAGCGCAAAGCGCGATTTCTGGGCTGCGTTCAAGGTGCTGGGCGAGTGGTACGAGAACCTCCCGCCGTACTAGCGACATCGGCCCGGGTGGCGGCGGCCCTGGCCGCGCTGGCCGCGTTCGATCTCACAGCCCCCCACATCGGCCACGACGTCGGCACCGTCGCCGAGGTGGCCTCGCTGGGACTGATCTCGATTCCGCTCGCGACGCTGGTGCCACGCGCGATGCTGCGGTCGGTCAGCCTGGACCTCCGGCTGCTGGCGGCGACCGCCGTGGCGGTGGCCGCAACCGTCGGCCTGATCCTGGCCGGCTATTCCGGAACGCCCGCCACCCTGACCAAGCTGTGCGCGGCCAGCATGCTCGGCCTGGCGCTGGGCTCGCTGCTGCAGAGCGCGGCCGAGATCGTCGGCGTCGCGCTGCTGATCGCCGCCGTCGACATCTACAGCGTCGCGGCCGGCCCCACGCGCGTGATCGTCGAGCACCACGCGAACGTGCTGAACGACTTCACGCTGGCACTGCATCCGATCGGCAGCACGGGCGTCGCCCAGATCGGAGCCAGCGACTTCGTCTTCCTCGCCGTCTTCCTGTCGGCGGCCCACCGCTTCGAGCTCCGCCGCGAGGCCAGCTGGCTGGCGATGACGGCCTCGTTTGGGGTGACGCTGCTGCTGTCGTATCTGTTCGACCGGGCGCTGCCGGCGCTGCCGCTGCTCTCGCTCTCGTTCCTGCTGGTGAACGTGGCGCCGCTGCGGGCTCGCATGCGGGGGAGAACCGGTTCACCCGAACGGGAGTAGCGCCGCGGCGGCTGGCTGCCGATCAATACTCGATGGCTGCTTCCCCCGGCCCGCTCCGCCGATACTCTCTGACTGCTCTGATCGCCCTGGCCGCTCTGGCCTCGGCGCCGGCCGCGAACGCCTCGCAAACGACCGGCGTGGCGGACACGCAGCCGACCTGGGCTGATCCCGCACACCACAAGGGCGATGCCGCCGCCGGCGCCACGGTCGTGTTCTCGGTCTGGATCGGCTGGCGCGACCAGGCCGGCCTCGACCAGCTGCTGGCCGGCCAGCAGAACGTGTCCAGCCCGCTCTACCAGCACTGGCTGACTCCGGGCGAGTTCCGGTCGCAGTTCGCACCCAGCCGCCGGGATGTGAAGCAGGTATCCGACTGGCTGCGCGGCGAGGGCTTCGATCTCGTGCAGGTGCCGCAGAACAACCTGTTCGTGACCGCGAAGGGAACGGTCGCCCAGGTCGAGCACGCATTCTCGCTCAACGAGGGTCTGTACCGCGTCGACGGCCGGCTGCTGCGGGCACCCGACGCCGAGCCCCGGATCCCCGACTCGCTGGCCGGCACGGTGACCGCGATCACGGGGCTGGACAGCGCCTACTCCCTCGCCCAGCCGCGTACCAAGACACCGGCACCGCCGCCGCCGACCGGCCGCTCGGTGGGGCCGTGCTCGCACTACTGGGGCGAGCGCAGCTCGACGCACTTTCCAAACCCGTTTGCGGCCGGACAGCCGCTGCCATGGCTGATCTGCGGATACACGCCTGACCAGATCGCGTCAGCCTACGGAATCGATCGCCTGCGGTCGTCGGGCCTGGACGGCCGTGGGCGTACGATCGCGATCACCGGAGCCTTCTTCTCCCCCACCATCCGCGCCGACATCAATCGCTTCTCGCGGGTGTTCGGGCTCCCCAAGCCGAGCTACAGCGAGGTGGTGGCGCCGGGCACGCTGCGGTATCCCAAGAACCCGGGCGATACCCAGAGCTGGTACATCGAGCAGGCGCTGGACGTGGAGTGGGTGCACGCCGTTGCGCCGCGCGCCAAGATCGTCTACGTGGGCGCCGCGAATGACGCCCGCGGGCTCGACCAGGCGATCAACGAGGTGGTCGACAAGCACCTGGCCGACGTCGTCTCGAACAGCTGGGGTATGCCTGAGCAATACGCGTCCAAGGGCGAGATCCATGCGCTCAACTCCGTGTTCCAGCAGGCACAGGCGCAGGGGATGGGAATCTTCTTCGCCTCGGGCGACGACGGTGACAACGCGGCCGTGACGGGACACGTCACCGCCGGCTTCCCCGACTCGAGCCCGCTCGTGACCTCGGTCGGCGGCACCAGCCTGGCGATCGGCGCATCCGGCCAGCGGCTGTGGGAGACCGGCTGGGGCACCACGGAGCAGACGTGGAGCGCAGGTCACTGGGCGGGGGGATTCCCGGGCGACTTCCTGTACGGCGCGGGCGGCGGTGCCAGCCATGTCTACGCCAAGCCCTCCTACCAGGACGGGATCGTGCCGGGCACGATGCGCAGCGAGCCGGACGTCTCGCTGGTGGCCGATCCGCAGACCGGCGTGCTGTTCACCCAGACCTACTCGAAGCCGAACGGCGGCACCGAGCAGAAGGAGTCATGGATCGGCGGCACCAGCCTGGCGGCTCCGCTGATGGCGGGCATCGCGACCCTCGCGGATCAGGCCGCCGGCCGGCCGCACGGCTTCCTGAACCCGTCGCTGTACGGCCTGTACGGCTCGCCGGCGTTCAACGACGTCGCGCCCAGCGACGGCACGCTGGCCGTGCTGCGCCACCGGCTGCTGCCCAACGGCACCGTGGCTACACTGCTTCGCTCGCTCGACCGCGACAGCTCGCTGGCCACGGCACCGGGCTGGGACGACGTCACCGGGCTCGGCTCGCCGCGCGCCGACCGGCTGGTCGACGCGCTGCGCTGAGCACCCGTGCTGGGATAGCGTCCCGGCATGCGCATCGTCTCGCTGCTGCCGAGTGCCACCGAGATCATCTGCGGCCTCGGCCTGGGCGACCTGCTGGTGGGGCGGTCCGCCGAGTGCGACTGGCCGCCGTCGGTGGCGGCGCTGCCGGTGGTGACGGCATCCCGCGTCGACACGTCGCAGCTCGGCAGCCTCGCGATCGACCGCAGCGTGCGTGATGCGCTGCGCGAGGGCCGGTCGCTGTACTCCGTCGACGAGCGGCTGCTGGCCGAGCTGCGGCCCGACCTGATCGTGACCCAGGATCTGTGCCGTGTCTGTGCCGTCTCCAGCGACGAGGTGGGCGCGTTACGGGCGGTCGACGCCGAGGTGATCTCGCTCGATCCGCGCACGATCGGCGAGGTCGAGGCCAGCGTCCGGATGCTGGCAGACCGGCTCGACGTCTGCCGGCGTGGCACCTGCGAGGCCGGCGCCGGCGTGGTGGCGGCGATGCGGCGCACGATCGTGCGGGTGATGGACGAGGTACGCGACCTGCCGGTCAGGCGCGTGTTCGTGGCCGAGTGGCTCGACCCGCCGTTCGCGGCCGGACACTGGGTGCCGGAGATGGTCGATCTGGCCGGCGGCATCGACGTGCTGGGCCGGGCCGGCGCTCCCAGCGTGGCCACCACCTGGCAGCGGGTGGCCGAGGCCAAGCCGGAGCTGATCGTGGTCGCCCCCTGCGGCTTCGACGCCGCGCGGGCCGAGCGCGAGGCGGCGCGGTTCCCGATGCCGGCACCGCACGTCTGCGTGAACGCGAACGCCTACTTCTCTCGTCCGGCGCCTCGCATCGCCGACGGCGTGGCGCAGCTGGCGCGCATCCTCCACCCGGGGCTGAGCGGCTAACCGGAGGTGCGCCGAAACCGCGTCACGCACTCGATGTGGTGGGTGTGCGGGAACATGTCCACCGGCCGCACACGCTCCAGCTCAAAGCCGGCGTCGACCAGCTGGCGGGCGTTCGGGGCGAGCGTGGTCGGGTTGCACGAGACGTAGACGATCCGCTGCGGCGCCAGTTCGATCAGCCGCCGCACCGCGCGCGGCGTCAGCCCGGCGCGGGGCGGATCCACGAACGCCACCGTCGGCCGCTCGACCCGTTCCAGCAGCGGCCTCAGCTCCTTCGCCACGTCGCCCTGCACGAACTCCACGTTCGAGACGCCGTTGCGAACCGCGTTGTCACGCGCCCGCGTGATCGACTCCGGCGAGATCTCGATGCCCACCACCCGCCGCACGTGGGGCGCCGCCAGCAGCCCGATCGCGCCCGCGCCGCAGTACAGATCCCACGCCACATCGTCGGGCCGCAGCTCCGCGTACTCCAGCGCGAGCCCGTACAGCACGTCGCACATCTCGCTGTTGGTCTGCATGAACGCGCCCGACGAGAGCCGCAGCGAGAGCCCCAGCACCTGCTCCTCGAACTCGTCCGCACCCAGCAGCGTGCGCGTGGGAAGGCCGGAGCTGATCTCGGCCACGCCGTCGTTGACGGCGTGCACGACGCCCACGACGCCCCAGCCGTCCGGCGGCGGCTGGCCGACGGCGAGCAGCTCTGACAGCCGGTCGACGCCCGGCACCTCGCCCGGCGCCGTCACCAGCAGTGCCAGCAGCTGTCCGGTGCGACGGCCCTCGCGCACCACCAGGTGGCGCAGGAAGCCCTCACCGCTGCGTTGATCGTACGCCCGCAGGTCGAGCTCCCGCGCCCAGCGCTCGAACACCCGCCGCAGGCGGTTCGAGGGCTGGGAGGCTATGTGGCACGTTTCGACCGCCATCAGCCGGTCCCAGCGCCCGGCGACGTGAAAGCCGAGCGAGGCGCCCGGTCCGGTCTGCGACCACGAGTACTCGAACTTGTTGCGGTACCCCCAGATCTCCCGCGCCGGCTCGATCGGCTCGAGCTCGAAGCCGTCCAGATGCCCCAGCCGCTCGAGCGCGTCGACGACCTGGCCCTGCTTGTGCTTCAGCTGCTCGCCGTACTCCAGGTCCTGCCAGGCACAGCCGCCGCAGACGCCGAAGTGCGAGCAGCGGGCGGTGACCCGCCCCGGGCCCGGCTCCAGCAGCTCGACCGCCAGCGCCTCGGCGTAGCGCTTCTTGAACTTGGTCACGCGGGCGCGGACGCGGTCACCCGGCAGCGCGCGGGCGACGAACACCACCAGGTCGTCGTGGCGGGCGACGCCGCGGCCGCCATAGGCGAGGCTGTCGATCGTCAGATCGAGCTCCTGGTTTCGGACGAGGGGCGGCATGGCCTCGCTAGTGTAGGTCGGTGCCGATCGACCTCCCCACCTACCGCGACCGCCTGGAGCAGATGACCGCCGAAGCGCTGGAGGAGTACTACACCCACAGCGCGGGGCTCAAGCCGACGATGGACATGGCGCGTATCTACGAGCGGCACGCCGACATGACCACGCTGGCGGCCGCCCGGGAGCTGACCGAGATGGGTGCGCCGACCGAGCTGCAGCGGTTCGCCGGCGAGGCCTACATCGGCGACGGCGCAAAGACGCTGACCGACGCCGTGGCGAACCTGGAGGCGTCGGTCACGGTCGAGTTCGACGGCGGGCAGATTCCCTACCGGGAGGTCAGGCCACGGCTGCTGAACGAGCCCGACCACGCCCGCCGCCGGGAGCTGCACCGACGCCGCTGCGAGGTCACCGAGCGCGAGCTGAACCCGTTGCTGGCGCAGGTCGTCGAGCGCGAGCGCGAGCTGACCGGCGAGCTCGGCGCCGGCAGCGTGATCGACCTCTACGAGGGATACGGATACCGCCCCCGCGAGCTGCACACAAAGACCGAGGCCTTCCTCGCCGGCACCGAGGGGCTCTACATCCAGGAGCTCGAGCGGGCATTGCGGACGCGGGTCGGCGTGGGGCTGGAGGATGCCGGGCCGGCCGACGTCAGCCGGCTGCTGCGGGCGCCTGAGTTCGACGCGGGATTCCCATCCGGCCGAGCGCTGCCGGCGTTGCGCGCGACGCTGGCGGACATGGGCATCGACCTGGACGGGCAGCGCAACGTCGAGCTCGACGTGGAGCCGCGCGCGGGCAAGCGGCCGCGTGCGTTCTGCGCGCCGATCCGCGTCCCCGAACGGGTGGTGCTGGTGGTGCTGCCCCAGGGCGGCCAGGACGACTACAACGCACTCTTCCACGAGGCGGGCCACACCGAGCACTACGCCCACATGCGCCGCTCGCTGCCGGCCGAGCACCGCGTGCTGGGCGACAATGCCGTCACGGAGGGGTTCGCTTTCCTGCTCGAGCACCTGGTCTGTGACCCGCGCTGGCTCTCGGCCCGGCTCGACGTCCCCCGTGCCGACGAGTACGTCCGCTTCTCGGCCTTCGCCAAGCTGTTCTTCATCCGCCGCTACGCCGCCAAGCTGTCCTACGAGCTGGAGCTGCACGCGGGCGCGCCGCTCGACGCGCTGGGAGAGCGCTACGCGGAGCTGCTCTCTGCCGCGACCGGCGTGCCGTGCCCAGCCGCCGACCGGCTCGAGGACGTGGACGGGGGCTTCTACTGCACCTGCTACCTACGGGCGTGGGCGTTCGAGGCACAGCTCAGCGAGTGGCTGCGCGGCCAGTACGGCGGCGCTTGGTTTCGCCAGCGCCCGGCCGGCAGCCTGCTGCGCGAGCTGTGGGAGCTGGGGCAGTCGCTGGACGCCGACGCGCTGCTGCGCGAGGTGACCGGCGAGCCGATCGAGTTCGACCTGCTGGCCGACCAGGCCCGCGCCGCGCTCAGCTGACGCCCCCCGCGGACTGGCAGAGCGCGTCTGACCGCGCCTCCGCGCGGGCCAGCCGGTAGGTCGAGATCAGCTCCTTGAAGTCGCCGATGTCGGGGCTCAGCAGCTTCGCCGCGCGGTAGCCGCGCACGCCGGCGCTGAGCGCCGCGACGGTGGTGTGCCGGCGCAGCGGGGCGCGGCCGACGACGTACTGGCCGAAGCTGCGGATGTCCTGGAAGCCGAGCAGCTGGAGCCGCACGGCCAGGGTGTCAGGCTCCGGCGAGCGCAGCATCAGCCAGGCGCCGGCGGGCGCCGGGTGCTGCGACAGCGTCTCGACCAGAGTGCACTGGTTCTCCTGCCCCACATCCCGCCACCCCGCGAGCTGCGAACCGGCCGGCGCCTCCAGCCCCGCGTAGGCGCCGTACAGTCGCGGATCGACGCCCTTCTCCGGAACGCCGCCGGTCGAGAGCAGCACGTCCTCCCGACCGAAGTTGCCGGCCAGGTAGAGGCTGGCGTTGCGCAGATCGGGTGTGAACGTGCCGATGTCGTTCACCAGCGCCACCACACCCGGGGAGAACAGCGCGGCTCCCAGCGCCAGCGCCAGCCACGGCCCGCGGCGTCCGAGCCGCCGCGACAGCTCGATCAGGAAACCGGCCAGCGCAGCCGCATAGGCGGGGATCAGGAACGAGAGGTGACGCTCGGGAGCGAAGTCCTGCGAGGTGGCGGTGAGCACGGCCAGCGACGCGATCGGCTGAACCAGCCAGATTGCGACCACCACCCCCGCTCTGCGTTCGCGCACCAGCAGCACGATCACGCCGGCCACGGTGGCGGCCGCCAGGGCAAGCCCCGCCAGCGGCACCGACGACCCCGACCAGGCATCGCCCAGCCGGCTCCAGAACGCGCTTGAG
Organism: Gaiellales bacterium; assembly: GCA_033856975.1. Taxonomy (GTDB): domain Bacteria; phylum Actinomycetota; class Thermoleophilia; order Gaiellales; family JAICJC01; genus JAICYJ01. Next base: position 1,159 of record JAWVEC010000099.1, on the reverse strand, counting down.
CCCGGTTGGATGACCGGGCCGCCGGCGCCAACGCCGTACTTCGTCTGCAGCTGCGCGTAGACGTGCCACAGCGCAGCCAGGGCGACCGCCGCCGCCAGCAGGGCGGCGGCCATGGTGACCAGCGCCCGCCGCTGCTCACGCCAGCGGATCACCAGCGGAGCGATACCGAGCACCGCCAGGATCAAAAGCTCGGACGCCAGCGCGAACAGACCGAACGGGTGCGCCGCGGCCAGCAGCAGAGCGGACAGCGCGTAGGGGGCGATGTAGCGGCCGCGGCGGGTGCGCAGCAGCACCAGCAGCAGCCACAGGCTGCCGAACGACGCCGCCAGCATGGCGGTGTAGCCGCGGGCGAACTGGCCCAGGTGCACGACAACCGGCGAGGTGGCGACGATCACGGCCACCGGCGCGCCGCCGTAGCGGCCGAGCAGCTCCCGCCCAAAGCCGTAGGCGAGCACCACCGTGACGATCCCGAGCAGCGCCGACGGCAGCCGAAGTCCCAGCATGTCGTCCCGCCACAGCAGCGAGGCGTGTACGAGCAGGTAGTGCAGCGGCGGGCCGTGGCGGTAGTTGACGGCGATGTCGAGCACCTGGTGGGCCGAGACGTGCGAGGCGACCTCCAGCGTCACGCCCTCGTCGTTGTGCAGAGGACGGAAGACGAGGCCAAAGCCGAGCACCGCCACGCCGTAGGAGATCGTCGCCGCGGCCCCCGTGAGCACCGGCCAGCGCGCGGTCAGAAAGCCTCGCATGGCGCCGGATTATGACGCCGCTCGGCCGGCGGGCGATCGGGTCACGTGGAAATCCGCACGAACCGGTACGCTTTGAGGGTGGCAACCGAGGCCGCCCCACAAAGAACAGCGACGCCGGTCGGCACCCCCGAGGTGACGATCGTGATCCCGGTGCTGAACGAGCAGGCCACGCTGGACGAGCTGTGGCAGGGCATCGCCGAGACGCTGGACGGGGCCGGCATCGACGCCGAGGTGATCTTCGTCGACGACGGCTCGACCGACGGAACGATGCCGTTGCTGGAGCGATTGCACGCCCGCGACGCGCGCGTGCGGGTGGTCTCGTTCAAGCGCAACTTCGGCCAGCATCCGGCCATGCACGCCGGCATCGCGCGCGCCCGCGGCCAGATCGTGGTGACGATGGACGGCGACCTTCA
>JAWVEC010000098.1:0-3122 GCA_033856975.1 Gaiellales bacterium | reverse complement strand
CATGCCAACCACAGCCTGTTTTGGACGGTGCTCGGCCCCAACGGCGGCGGCGCGCCGTCGGGTGAGCTGGGCGACGCCATCAACGCCGCGTTCGGCGACTTCGATGCGCTGAAGACGGCCATGAACGACGCCGGCGTGAACCGCTTCGGCTCGGGCTGGTCATGGCTGGTGGTGGACGGCGGCGATCTGAAGGTGATCAGCACCGCCAACCAGGACTCGCCGCTCTCGGACGGCAAGACGCCGATCCTGGGGCTCGACGTGTGGGAGCACGCCTACTACCTGAAGTACCAGAACCGCCGGCCCGACTACCTCGCCGCGATCTGGAACGTGGTCGACTGGAACGCCGTGGCCGAGCGCTACGCCTCTGCTCGTTCCGCAGCAGCAGCCGTGTAGGCACTGACAACTGATGCAGGCGGGGGTGGGCGAATCGACGCCCGCTCCCGCCTCGCCGTTTCTCGGAGAGGAGCAGGGTGAGCGCAAAGACGGTGGTGTTCTTCCCGGAAGGTGCGTTTGGGCCGACCAACAACTGCGTCGGCATCGGTGAACAGCTGAAGGCGCGTGGCCACCGCGTGGTGTTCATCATCGAGCAGTCGTTCGCGGGCACGCTGGAGGCGCGTGGCTTCGAGGAGCGGCTGATGCGACTGGGCGCCGCGCCCGCCGTCGAGGAGGCGCCCGGCCAGTTCTGGAAGGACTTCATCCGCGACACCGCGCCCGTCTTTCGCACGCCCACCATCGAGCAGCTGGAGACGTTCATCGCGCCAACCTGGCAGGCGCTGCTGGACGGTGCGCGCTACGTCGAGCCGCGGCTGAAAGAGATCTTCGCCGAGCTGCAGCCGGACGTTATCGTGGAGGACAACGTGCCGGCTTTCCCGGCCGTCGTCACCGCCGGCGTGCCGTGGGTGCGATTCGTATCCTGCAATCCGGCCGAGCTGAAGGATGCCGACGTGCCGCCCCTCTTCTCGGGCTACCCGGTCGCCGATCGCAGCGGCTGGGACGCCTACCGCGCCGAGTACGACCGCACCCATCGGCCGATGTGGCAGGAGTTCGACCAGTTCGTGCGTGACCAGGGCGCACCCGGCCTGCCCGACCTGGAGTTCATCCACCGCTCGCCGCACCTCAACATGTACCTCTACCCCGCCGAGGCCGACTATCTGCGGGCGGTACCGCTGGGAGACGGCTGGCAACGGCTCGGCTCGTGTGTCCGCCAAGCGGAAGCCGGGTTCGACGTGCCCGATCAGCTGCGCGACCGCGAGGGGGCGTTGATCTACCTCTCGCTGGGCTCGCTGGCCTCGGCCGACGTGCCCTTGATGGAGCGGCTGGTCGAGGCGCTCTCGGACCTGCCGCACCGGTTCATCGTGTCCAAGGGGCCGCAGCACGACCAGTACCAGCTGGCCGACAACATGTGGGGCGAGGAGTTCTTGCCGCAGCCCGCGATCCTGCCGCTGGTCGACCTGGTCATCACCCACGGTGGCAACAACACCACCACCGAGTGTTTCCACCACGGCAAGCCGATGATCGCGATGCCGGTGTTCTGGGATCAGTACGACAACGCCCAGCGCGTCGACGAGACCGGGTTCGGCATCCGCCTGCCCACCTACAGCTTCGCCGCCGATCAGCTCAGCTCGGCGATCAACCGGCTGCTCGGCGACGACGCGCTGCAGCGGCGGATGGCGGCGATCGCCCATGGCCTGCAGGCCACTCCGGGCACCATCACCGCGGCCGGCCTGATTGAGCGTCTCGCTTCCTGACGGCTCGGCACTCGCCGAGCAGATCGCGTCCGCACGGTGGTACGGCGGCAAGGGAGCGGCGATCACGGCCGTCGCCGAGGACGACCGGCTGGAGCTGGGCGACGGCGTCGCGCTGCACGTGCTGCGCGTCGAGTGCGAGGCGCGGCCGTCGGAGCGCTACCTCTACCTGAGCGGCGAGCCGCGGGTCGGCGGGGCGGTGCTGGAGGCGATCGTGAGGGGCGAGAGCCACGGCCAGTGGTCGTTCGAGCCGGGAGTGGTGCTGCCCGGACTGATGCCGACCGACCGCAGCGAGCGCCCGATCGGCTTCGACCAGTCGAACACGACGGTCGTGATCGGCGAGCGGCTGGCGCTGAAGCTGTACCGCCGGCTGGAGCCGGGGCGGCATCCGGACATCGAGATCGGTCGCCACCTGACCGAGCACGCCAGCGTCGCCTTCGTCCCCGCCTACGCGGGGTGTGTTCGCTGGGGTGACCACGCGATCGCGATGTTGCAGGCGTACGTCTCGGGCGCTGAGGATGGCTGGGGGTGGGCGTCGCGGGCGGTGATGGAGGGCGACACCAGCGACATCGCCCGGCTGGGCAGCAACACGGCCACCCTGCACCGCGCCCTCGCCCAGCTCGAGTCGCGCCAAGCGGTGCCGGACGAGATGCGGGCGTGGCGGCGGTCGGCGGACGCTCAGCTCGATCGTGTGCTGAGGCTGGTGGACGGCGAGGTGGGGGCCGAGCTGCGCGGCTTCGAGCCGCGGCTGCGGTCGGAGCTCGAGTCGATCGAAGCGCTGCGGCCGCCGTTGCTGACGCGTGTCCACGGCGACTACCACATCGGCCAGATCCTGCGCTCACAGGACGGGCTGAGGGTTGTCGACTTCGAGGGCGAGCCGACCAAGCGGCTGGCCGAGCGCAACGTCCTGGGTGCGCCGCTGCGTGACGTGGCGGCGATGCTGCGCTCGTTCGACCATCTCGCGCGGCATGTCGATCGCGACCTGACGACCGGTAGCACGCTGCAGATCGAGCGCTGGATCGTCGACGCCCGAGCCGCGTTTTTGGAGGCGTACGGCGAGCACGACCCGGCCCTGCTGCGCGGGCTCGAGGTGGAGAAGGAGTGCTATGAGTTCATCTATGCGGCCACCTTCCTGCCGGAGTGGATGTATGCGGCGGTGGGCGGGATGCGCTGGCTGATGGGGGCGCGGGCACGGTGAACAGCGAGGGCTTTCTGGCCGACATCCTGGCCGAACCGGAGGCGCTTGAGCGTGTCGCCGAGCGGCTGGCAGGTTCGCGTCTGGAGCGGCTGCTCGAGGCGCCGCGGGTGCTGTTCATCGGAATGGGCAGTTCGCGCTACGCGGCCGACACGGCGGCGGCGCTGCTCCGCGGCCAGGGC
>JAWVEC010000097.1:0-10180 GCA_033856975.1 Gaiellales bacterium | reverse complement strand
GAGCAGCGGGTGTCGGAGCTGCTGGCACGGATGGCGGAGTCGCGGGCCGCGACCGGGACGCAGCCGGGCGAGGCGTGACCGCTACGAGGTGACGTCCAGCAGCGCCTCCACCCCGCGCTTCTCCAACCCGCGCGCCACGATCACGCGCTGGATCTCGCTGGTGCCCTCCCAGATGCGATCGACGCGCAGCTCGCGCAGGAACCGCTCGGCGACGTTGGTGCGCATGTAGCCGCGGCCGCCGAAGGCCTGCACCGAGGCGTCGGCGCAGCGCCAGGCGGCCTCGCTGGCAAACAGCTTGGCGGCGCTGGCGCGATGGTGGACGAGCTTTCGGTCGGCGCCCGGGTCGTCGGCCAGCTGGGCGACGTGGTAGTTCAGGAGCCGCGCCGCCATGCAGCTGGTGGCGGCGTCGGCCAGCGGGAAGCTGACGCCCTGGAAGTCGAAGATGCGCGAACCGAACTGCTGCCGCTCGATCGTCCAGCCCACCGTCTCGGCCAGCAGCCGCCGCATCGCGCCCACGCAGCGGGCGGCGATGTGGATCCGCTCCTCGACGAACCACTCGTTCTGCAGCTCGTTCCCCATCCCCACCATCGCCTCGCCGCCCAGCACGGCGTCGGCCGGCAGCTCGCAGTCGAAGCGGATCGTCGGGTGCCCGTGCGGGTAGTTGTGGGTGAACGGGGGGTCGTCCACCACCTCGATCCCGGCCAGATCGCGGTCGACCAGAAACAGCGTCGGCAGCCGCTCCGCACCGTCCACCACGTTCACCATCACGATGAAGAAGTCGGCCACGTCTCCCGTGGTGACGAACCACTTCTCGCAGCTCAGATGCCAGCCGCCGGCCGTTCGCACCGCGGTGCCGGCCACGCCGCCCGAGTCCGAGCCGGCGCCGCTCTCGGTGACGGCGTAGGCGTCCGCCCGCTCGCCGCGCAGGGTGGGCGCCAGGTAGCGCTCGACCTGCTCCGGCGTGCCGCTCGACAGCACGTTGTAGGCGCCGGCCATGTTCCACCAGATCGCGTTGGTATTTCGGCCCAGCTCCTCGTGCACCAGCACCTGCTCGAGGTTCGTCCAGCCGCGGCCGCCGCGATCGACGGGATGGTTGCCGGCGTCCAGGCCGCGGGCATGTGCCTCGCCGCGCACGCGCTTGGTGTCCTCCGCCGGTAGCCGGCCGCCCGCCAGCTCGGCCTTCACCTCCAGCGGGATCAGCACCTCATCCACGTAGCCGGCGGCGCGCTCGCGAAGCTCGCGCTGCCCGGCGGTCAGTGCGAAGTCCACGACAGCTCCTTCAGTCTTCGGCTTTCCGGCTCGTCGTCCGGCTCGTCGGATCGCAGAGCCGGCACCAGCAGGTACTGCTCGCGCAGCACCTCGGCCAGCCGCGCGACGGCCGCCGGATCGGCTCCCGCAACAGCAGCATCGAGCCGCCGCCGGCAGTCGCGCAGGTACGCGAACCAGCGCGCGATCGTGCCGCTTCGGATCAGCAGGTCGATCCGCCGCTGCTCGAGGTCGCGGTCGCCCTGCCCGATCGCCTCCAGCAACGGTGGCACCTCGCGTTCGATCTCGGGCGTCAGGAACAGCCAGCGGTCGTCGGAGTGGATCAGCCTCACGACTCGTCGATACCCGGCACGGCCTCGCGCAGCATGTTGTGCAGGTTCAGCACGCCGTTCTCGTTCGCGTTCAGCACGCCCCGCTCATACGTGCGCGACTCCAGGCCACGCTGCACCATCTCGCACAGCTCGACGTCCTCGTCCAACACCTTGCTGTTGACCCGCCAGTTGAGTGAGCGAACCACCCGGTCGCGGATCGACCGTGAACCGTTGTGGTAGACGCGCGCCTCGGTGACGGTTCGGCGCAGCCCGTCCGGGAACAGCTGCCAGGTGTCGATCTGGTCGGGGTAGATGTCGACGAAGGTCGCCGGCCACAGGTGCACGTACGTCCACGCGCCCTCCAGGTCGTTCGGGAAGCCGGGCATCGGCCGCATCAGCCTCTGGTACAGCCGCTCCTGGTAGTTGCGCGACGGCTTGTCACGGAACGGGCCGTCGATCCAGGCATGGTTCTTGCCGGGCGTGGCGATGTAGCGCTTGTAGTCCAGCATCCGCAGCAGCCCGGGGTGGCCGACCGGGATGTGGTAGCCCTCCAGGTAGTTGTCGGCGATCACCTTCCAGTTCTGGTCGTAGGCCGCGGGATGACGCTCGCTGGCCTGCATCTCGGGCAGCCGCAGCCGGCCGAGCTTCTCGGGCAGGTCGCCGAAGTAGCTGTCCAGCGGCTCCGTCTCCTCGCTCATGCAGACGAAAACCAGGCCGCACATCTCACCGACGCGGAACTGGGGCAGCTTGACCGCCTCGCGGTCGAGATCCGTGAAGCCGCGGGCCTCGGGCACGGCCGCGAGCTGGCCGTCCTGGCGGTACGTCCAGCCGTGATAGGGGCAGCGCAACACCTTCGGACAGCTGCCCTCACCGGACAGGATGCGGGCGGCGCGATGCCGGCAGACGTTCGACAGCGCCCGCAGGCCGCCGTCGGCGTCGCGCAGCACGACCACCGGCTCGCCGGCGATGCTGGTCGTCCAGAACCTGCCCGGCTCGGCCACGTCGCTGACGTGACAGGCGAAGTTCCAGGCCTTCAGGAACACCTCCTGCATCTCCTGCTCGTACACCTCGGGCGAGGTGTAGGCGCGGGCGGGCAACGTCTTGCCCCGGAACTCCGGTACCACGCTCATGCACTGCTCCTTGTCTCTTGGGGAAGGCCCAGCTCCAGCGCGAGCGCTCCCACGATCAGTCCCTCCGCCCGCTCACGCGTGAGGATGCCAGGCAGGATCTGGAGGCCGAGCCCATCGACAACCGCGGCCAGGCGCAGAGCCACGTCCTCGACGTTCGTGTCCGCGGCCAGCGAGCCGTTCGCGCATGCCTCCTCGATCAGCCCGGCGATCTGGCCGATCCAGGCAGCGTTCGAGCGGCGCACGCTCTCCGCCAGCCGATCGTCGAAGATCGCGCTGCGCCACATCTCGACCCAAAGCACCCAGTCCTCGCGGAACACCTCTCCGCCGCCCGAGTAGATCAAGAGCAGCCGGCGCAGGCGGTCGAGCGGATCCTCCAGCCCCGCCAGCGCAGCCTCGGCTGCCTGGTCGGCCTTTGCGTCGGCGTGATCGAACGCCTGCATCAGCAGATCGTCCCGGGTGGCGAAGTAGTAGTGGATCAGCGCGCTCGACACTCCAGCCTCGCTCGCGACCGTGCCCATCCGCAAACCGTCGGTGCCTTCCCGGGCGATCACCCGGCACGTCGCTTCCATGATCTCGAGCTTGCGATCCGCCAATTCCCCGCCTCCGCCTGGCCGGCTTTGACTGACTAGTCAGTCAGAACCAGCATAGCGCACCCAGGGCGGTCTGTGAAGGTCATTCACGATGCGCGAGGATGAGATGCTCGTACAGCAGAGCGGCGGCGGCGCCGCCCAGCGGGCAGGCCACGAAGTACAGCCAGGCGTTGTCCCACACGCCCGCCACGAGGTCGGGACCGAACGTCCGCGAGGGGTTCATGCTGGCGCCTGTGAGCGGGCCGCCCATCATGATGTCGAGCGCGACCGTGAGCCCGATCGGCAGTCCCGCGACCATCGCGAAGCTGCCGCGGGGATCGACCGCGACGCCGAAGATCACCCACACCAGGAAGAAGGTCAGCACGAACTCGATCGCCAGCCCGTCGCCGATCGAGACGCCGCTGCCAAGCCGCGTCAGCCCGCCCTCGATGTTGGCGACGTCGTTCGGCAGCGTCAGGCTGATCAGCAGCGCCCCCAGCGCCGCCCCGCCCAGCTGCGCAACCCAGTAGCTGACGGCGTCGACGACGGTGATCCGCTTCGTCACCAGAAAGCCGAACGTGACCGCCGGATTGAAGTGCCCACCCGAGATGTGGCCGACCGCGCACACCATCACCGCGATCACCAGCCCGTGCGCCAGCGCAACCGTGGTCAAGCCACCGGCGGCACCGCCGTAGATGATCGCGCCGACGCCGATGAACGAGAGCGCGAACGCGCCCACGCCCTCGGCCACCATCTTGCGTCCCAACACTGCGTCCATGGTCAGCTCCTGAAGAGATCGTGATCTGGCCGCAGAGCCTACCCACCGCCTCGGTCGGCAGGAGGTTCGCGCTGGGCGGCGAAAACCTCTCGCCCATGGCTCGACTTCGAACCATCACCGCGCTCGCCGCGGTGCTGCTGCTGCTGGCCGCCGCACCGGCCAACGCCTCCACCTACCGCGTGCGGTGGGGCGACACGCTGACCTGGATCGCGGACGCCCACCACATCACGCTCAACCGCCTGGCGCAGGTCAACGAGCTCGATCCCTACGGGGTGCTCGTCGAGGGCACCGTGCTTCGGATCCCTCGCTCGCGCGGCCATGTCCAGGCGACATCCGGGACGCGACCTGCCGCCGCCAAGCGCCATCACAGCGGCCACGGCACCGCCCGGATGGGCCGCTACACGGTGCGCTGGGGCGACACCCTGACCGCGATCGCCGCCCGTCACGGCATCGACCTGCTGCGGCTGGCCCGCATCAACAACCTCGATCCCTACGGCGTGCTGCTGACCGGGGCCGTGCTGCGCGTCCCGGCCGGGCACGGACGTGCGCAGCGCCCCGCGGCGCAGCCCGCTCCCCAGCACGTGTCCGCTTCGTGGAGCGTGCGCGGCTCGATCGACCACTGGGCGGCTCACTACGGCGTCGATGCGCGGCTCGCCCGCGCGGTCGCCTGGATGGAGTCCGGCTACCACACGGGTGCAGTCTCGTCGGTCGGCGCCTGGGGCGTGATGCAGGTGATGCCGGACACCTGGCGCTTTGTCGAGACGTCGCTGATCGGCCACCGGGTGGCGCGCACCAGCGACGGCAACATCCGCATCGGGGTCGCCTACCTGCACCAGCTGCTGGCCGAGTTCGGGGGCAGCGAACGGCTCGCTCTGGCCGCGTACTACCAGGGCCCGGGCGCCGTGCAGGCGTTCGGCGTGCTGCCCGTCAGCGAGATCTACATAGCGGACGTGCTGGCGCTCAAGTCGCGCGTCTGACCATCATCTAACCCGCCACGATCGCGATCGCAACCGGCACGCCCGGCTCGGGCTGGTCGATCAGCCGGTGGCCGTCCAGCGCCAGCCCGACGCTCGGCCCGCCGTCCATGTTCAGCGCCCATCCGGCGCCCATCCGCAACAGCCGCTGCTGCCACTCGCGCAGCGTCAGCCCCGGCTTGCCCACCGACACCAGCCACAGCTCGCCGTTCGCCAGCGCGACCGCCGACCGCGGCGCCCGCGTGAAGATCTGAAACCGCGTCACGCCGCCCAGCCGCAACCGCCGCACGGCCCTGCCGGCCGCGATCAGCACCGGTTTTCCCGACACGATGTCGCGATATCCCTGCAGGTCGCGCCCGATCGCCGCCCGTCCGGCGTCCAGGCCCAGATTCGGTTCACGGTGGTCGCCGGCGCCAACCTGGTGGCCGTCGATCACCAGCCGGCCCGAGCTGACGCCGCTGTCCGCCCGATAGAAGTCGCCGTTCATTGCCGCCAGCGCATCGAGCCGCGAGACGCCGAGGCCGTCGGTCGCCATCGCCTCCACGCTGTAGCGCCGGTCGTCCAGCCGCACGGCCAGGCGCACCAACGGCGCAGGTCCGGCCGGCGTCGCCACCGAGACCTGCGTCAGCCGGATCCCGGACAGATCGGCACCTCCGTCGCGCTGGCTCCGCACAACCAGCACGGCGGTCGCGACCACGGTCAGCGCCAGGGCGGCCATGGCGACGATCCGCAGCCACATCCCGTCACCTCCGCAGCGCGATGACGCGGGCGTCAAGGTGCTGGAGCACCGAGGCGCAGACCGCGTCGCAGAGGTCGAAGACGGCGTGATCGGCGATCGCGTAGTAACACCGCAGGCCCTGGCGACGACGGGTCAGAAGGCCGGCGTCGGCCAGCAGCGCGAGCTGCTTGGAGACGTTGGCCTGGGTGCAGTCCAGCTCTCCGGCCAGCCACCCGACCGTGCGCTCACCATCCCGCAGCAGATCGATCAACCGCAGGCGGGTTGGGTCACCCAGCAGCCGGAAACGGTCGGCCACGGAGCGGGCGTACTCGGGCGTCAGCGGATGGGGCAGGGCCACTTGCGTCATGCTAGCCTATCTGCAACTATATAACCACTCAGTTATACAAAAGGAGCCCTCTACATGTCCCCGATGGAGATCACCAAGGAGAACTTCCAGAGCGAGGTGATGGAGTCGGACGTCCCCGTCCTGCTCGACCTGTGGGCCGCATGGTGCGGTCCCTGCCGGCTCGTCGCACCGGTCGTCGACCAGCTGGCCGAGGAGTACGCCGGCCGCATCAAGGTCGGCAAGATCGACGTCGACGAGCAGCCCGAACTGCAAGCCGCCTTCGACGCGATGAGCATTCCGACGCTGGTACTGGTCAAGGACGGCGCCGTGGTCGCAAAGGCGATCGGCGCCCGGCCGAAGGCCGCACTGGCCTCGGCGCTCGCGCTCGACGAGCACGCCGCGGCATAAACGGAGCAATCGGCCCTCGAGGACCGGCCGGGCAGCGGCGAGCGGATAGCATGCGCCGGTGCTGACCGTCCTTGAGGGCAACAACTTCCTGGTGGCCGACGATCGCGGCGACGTGGTGTCGGGCACCGACGGCCTCTACTACCAGGACACGCGCTACCTCTCGAAGTGGCGGCTGACGCTGAACGGCGAGCGCCCGCAGCTGCTCAGCTCCGGTACGGTCGACTACTACTCGGCCGCCGTCTACACGCAGAACGCGCCCACGAAGGCGATGCCGGCCGGCGCCGTGTCGCTGATCCGGGAGCTGTTCGTCGGCAAGGGCGGCATGCAGAACAGCATCCAGGTCGAGAACCACCTGCTCGACCCGGTCGAGCTGAGGTTGCGGCTGGAGTTCGAGTTCGACTTCCTCGACCTGTTCGAGGTGAAGGCGCGGGAGTACCGCGAGGAGGATCTGGTCTTCACCGACAGCACCCAGCCGGCGCTGGGCGTCGAGACGGCTCGCGACGAGCGCGAGAACTCGTGGTCGTTCACGCTCCACGACGGTGACTTCCGGGCGCGGGCGCTGGTCTGGGTCGCCGACCGCGGCGAGGCGGACGCCGGCTCGATCACCCACACCATCGCGCTCGAGCCGGGAGAGAAGTGGCGCACGCGCGCAAACGTCGTCCTGCTGCACGGCGCCGACGAGCGCCGCGACCGGTACACGAGCTTCTACTTCGGCCAGGAGCGGGTGCGGGTCGAGGAGTCGCTGCGCGCCTGGCGCCTGCACGCACCGGTGCTGGTGACCAACTGGGAGGACCTTCGCAACACCTACCACCGCTCGCTGGCCGACCTGGCCGCACTTCGCATGCGGTCGCAGATCCAGGGCGCGGCGGCCACCCGCGACCTGCCGGCGGCCGGCCTGCCCTGGTTCATGACCGTGTTTGGCCGCGACACGCTGATCACCAGCTTTCAGACGATGCTGCTGGGATCGTCGCTGGCGGCCGGAACGCTGGAGGCGCTGGCCGGTCTGCAGGCGACCATCCGTGACGACCACCGGGATGCCGAGCCGGGCAAGATCGTGCACGAGCTGCGCGTCGGCCGCGTCGCCGTCGACGGCGGCGCCTTCCCCTACTACGGCAGCGTCGACTCGACCCTGCTGTTCCTGATCCTGTTGTCCGAGCTGTATCGATGGACGGGTGACGTCGACACGATCAAGGGCCTGCGTGAGCCGGCGCTGAACGCACTGCGCTGGATCCGCGAGCAGGGCGACCTGGACGGCGACGGCTACATCGAGTACCACCGCCGCTCGAAGAACGGCCTCGAGTCGCAGTCGTGGAAGGACTCGTGGGACTCGATGCGCTTCCGCGACGGGTCGGTGGCGCAGACGCCGATCGCCACGGCAGAGGTGCAGGGCTACGCCTACGACGCCCGCAACCGGATGGCGGAGCTGCTGCGGACGGTGTGGAACGACGTGCCGCTGGCGATCGAGATCGAAGCGGAGGCGGAGGCCCTGAAGCGGCACTTCAACGACGACTTCTTCGTCGAGGACGGAGCCGGCGGGCGCTACGTGCTCGGCCTCGACCACGACAAGCGGCAGATCGACTCGCTGTGTTCGAACATCGGCCACCTGCTGTGGAGCGGCGTGGTGGACGAGCCGCGCGCGGGCTTGATCGCCGAGCAGCTGATGTCGCACCAGCTCAACTCGGGCTGGGGTGTGCGCACCATGTCCGACCACGACCGCGGGTTCAACCCGATCGGGTACCACACGGGCACCGTCTGGCCGCACGACAACAGCCTGGTGGTGGCCGGGCTGTGCCGCTACGGCTACCGCCTGTACGCCAACCGGATCGCCTCGGCCATGATCGAGGCCGCCCGCCACTTCGAGTACCGCCTGCCCGAGGTCTTCGCCGGCTACACCCGGGAGCGCACGCCGTTTCCGGTCGCCTACCCCACCGCCTGCTCGCCGCAGGCCTGGGCGGCCGGCGCGCCGGTGCTGTTCCTGCGCAGCATGCTCGGCCTGCGCCCCGACCCGGTCAGCGGAACGCTGTTCGCCGACGCCGTGCTGCCGGAGGCCTGCACCCTGCTGGAGCTGCGCGGCGTGGCCGCACTGGGCCGCCAGTTCGACATCACCGTGCGCGGGGGCCACGCCGAGGTGCGCGAGAGCGCGTAGGCGGCCCTCCCCGAATACGGGGAGGGCGAACCACCGCCAGCGTGAGGGGCAGCGGCCGCGCGCGCACCGATGAACCATCTGCGGGCCGAACACCAGCCGCCGGTGCCGGCCCGCACCTTCCCTTCGCAGTCAAACCGCGAGGCCGGCCAGCGCCGCGTCCACCTCGTCGGGATCGGGCGACACCGCGAGCGTGTGCACCGACGACTCGACCGCGTCGATCGTCTTCAGCCCATCGCCGGTGATGTAGACCACAACCGTCTCGCCGGGCTCGATCGCGCCCCGCTCCGCCAGCTTGCGCAGCACGGCCGTGGTGACGCCGCCGGCCGTCTCGGTGAAGATGCCTGTCGTCCGCGCCAGCAGCCTGATGCCGTCCACGATCTCCTCGTCGGTGACGGCCTCGATCGATCCGCCGGTGCTGCGCGCCACCGCCAGCGCGTACACGCCGTCGGCGGGGCTGCCGATCGCGAGCGACTTCGCGATCCCGGTCGGGCGCACCGGCGTCACATCGTCGGCGCCGGAGGCAAAGGCGCTCGCGACCGGCGAGCAGCCCTCGCCCTGAGCGCCGTGCATGATCGGCGGCGGGCCGTCCGCCAGCAGCCCGGCCTCCCGCCCCTCCTGGAAACCCTGCAGGATCTTGGTGTAGAGCGACCCCGACGCGATCGGCGCGACCACGCGGTCGGGAGCCCTCCAGCCCAGCTGCTCGCCCGTCTCGAGCGCGATCGTCTTTGACCCCTCGGCGTAATAGGGCCGCATGTTGACGTTCACGAACGCCCACGGGTGGTCGTAGCTGAGCTCGGAACAGAGCCGGTTGACGTCGTCGTAGTTGCCGTCGACGGCGAACACGGTGGCGCCGTACGCGGCGGCCGAGATGATCTTCTCGCGCTCCAGGTCGCCCGGCACGAAGATGTAGGTGGGCAGGCCGAGCGCCGCTCCGGCGGCGGCGGTCGCGCCGGCCAGGTTGCCGGTCGACGCACAGGCCAGAGCCTCGAATCCCAGCTCGACCGACTTGGCCGCCGCCACCGCCACCACCCGGTCCTTGAAGGAGTGGGTGGGGTTCGAGGTCTCGGTCTTGACGTACAGCCGGCAGTCGAGGCCGAGCTCGGCCGCCAGGTTGTCGGCGCGGATCAGGGGCGAGTTGCCGACCGGCAGGCCGCCGCTGGGAGCGTCCACCGGAAGGAAGGCCGCCCAACGCCAGAGGGTGGCCGGGCCGGCCATGATCTGGTCACGGCTGACCGACTCGGCCAGCGCCGCGTGATCGTAGGCCGCCTCGAGCGGACCGAAGCAGCGGTCACAGGCGAAGACGGCAGCGAGCGGGTGGTGGGCCGCACAGCCCTTGCAGACGAGATGGGTTGCGTATGTCACTTCGTGATCCCTCGGGTTGGGCCGATGGCTCGGCCGGTTCACATCTTCCGAGGCGGTTCGCCTCGCCGGACTTGGCACCATTTCCCGCCGGCTCGCGGGGTGGTTGCCGAGGCTTCACAGGGCCGGTTCCCTCCGCCTCTCTGGATGCGTTGCCGGGGATCCCCCGACGTCT
>JAWVEC010000096.1:0-7235 GCA_033856975.1 Gaiellales bacterium | reverse complement strand
GTCGCAGATCCCGCGGCCTTCACGGCGATCGCCGACGCGGCCAAGGCCGCGCTCGCCGAGGCCAAGTAGCCACACCGACCGAGGCCTCCCGCATGGAACCGATCACATCGCGCTCGAACGCGAGGCTCAAGGCTGCCCGCAAGCTGCAGGCCAAGCGCAACCGCACCACCGCCGGGCTGTTCCTGGCTGAGGGTGAGGACATCGTCGGCGAGGCGCTGGCCTGCGGCATCCTGCCGGTCGAGACGTTCGTCGCGGCCGACCGGCCGATCGACGAGGGTCTGCTGGCGCGGCTGGCGCGGGGTGGGCCGGTGCAGGCGATCAGCGATGCGTTGATCGCCGAGCTGGGCACGCTCGGCCATCCGGCACGAGTGATCTGCGCGTTTCGGATCGACAGCCTGCCGGCCCGCGTCGACGGCGATCTCGGCGTGCATCTGCACCGCGTGATCGACCCCGGCAACGTCGGCACGGTGGTGCGCGCCGCCGGAGCGCTCGGCCCCGGCTTCGTCTCGCTCTCGCCGGGCTGCTCCGACCCGCTATCCGGCAAGGGGGTGCGAGCCTCGATGGGGGCCGTGTTCCGCGTCCCGATCGAGCACGCCGAGATGCCGCCGGAGGGGATCCGCCGGGTGGCGCTGGTGCCGGCCGCCGAGCGCCCGATCTGGCAGCTCGACCTGACCCGGCCGACCGTCTTCGTGGTCGGAGCGGAACGGCACGGACTGCCCGCCGAGGTGGTCGAGGCGTGCGAGGAGACGGCCACGATCCCGCAGTCCGAGGGCAGCGAGTCGCTGAACGCCGCCGCCGCCGCCACCGTCGCCCTCTACGAGGCCGTCCGCCAGCGCTCGTAGAGCGCGTATTTCGACTTCTCGCAGTCCCCGCGAAAGCCGTTCATCCTGCGACCCATACCGAGTCTGCGCTGTCGATCGGCAGCGGCCGGCGGTCGAACCAGCCGTAGCTCTCGATCGACGAGTACCCGGCCTGGGCGAGCAGCCCAGCCCACGTGCGTGGCTCGGCCCACCAGAGTTCCATAGCCGCCTCGCGCTCCCCGGTGCGCACCGAGAGCGTGAGGCTGCGCTGCTCAGGCCGCCAGATCGCCCGCTCCAGGATGCCCGGCTCGCGCTCCAGCCAGCGGCCGTGCGTCTCCTCGATGTCGATCCGGTCGGGATGGAAGACGTCGAACGCCAGCCGCCCGCCGGGCAGCAGCAGGCCGCGCACCGCCGTCAGCAGCGCCAGCCGCTCGTCGTCGTCGCGCAGGTGGAGCAGCGCCCGAAACGGCACCGTGACGAGCGCGAAGCGTCCCAGATCGGGCAGCTGTCGCATGTCGGCCCGCACCAGCCGAAGCGAGATGCGATGCGGCAGCGCCCGCGCCCAGGCCAGATCGAGCATCTCGGGCGAGAGATCGACGCCCACCACCGGCACCCCGGCCAGCGCCGTTGGCACCGCGATCCGGCCCGAACCGACGCCCAGCTCGAGCACCGGGCCACCCGACGCAAGCGCCAGCTCGACGTAGAAGTCGATGTCCTCGGTGACCGACCGGCACCAGCGGTCGTAGTCGGCGCCGAGCGTGCTGTAGGCGTCGACTGTCGCTACGAGCGACGCCATCAGCGGACGCGGGACGAGCGGGTGGCGGTGGGCGGGGCCATCGCCACGAAGCGTATCCGCATCTGCAACCGGTGAAGCGGCGGCCATGAGTACACTTGTCCGCTCATGGACCCGGACACCGTACGCAGCGAGGGGCTGACGGCGATCGCCGCCGCCGGCGACACCACCCAGCTCGAACAGGCGCGGATCGCGCTGCTCGGCCGCAAGGCGCCGCTGGTGCTGGCGCTGCGCGAGCTGGGCGACCTGCCGCCCGACCAGCGCGGTGCCCGCGGCAAGGTGCTGAACGAGGTGCGCCAGGCGCTCGAGGCGGCGCTGGCGGCGCGCGAGGCCGAGCTGCGGGCGGCCGAGCTGGACGCCCGGCTGCGGCGCGACCGGCTGGACGTGACGCTGCCGGGGCAGCCGGTGCGGCGCGGCCACGCGCACCTGATCGAGCAGACCGGGCGCGACATCCTGGACGTTTTCGTGGGGCTCGGCTACCGCGTCTCGGACGGCCCCGAGGTGGACACGGTGCACAACACGTTCGACGCGCTCAACACGCCGGTCACACATCCCTCGCGGCAGTGGACGGACACGTTCTACGTCTCGCCGGAGCTGGTGCTGCGCACCCATACCTCGACGATGCAGATCCGCACCATGCAGGCGCACCCGCCGCCGGTCTACATGGCGACGATGGGGCGCTGCTATCGCCGTGACACGCCTGACAACACGCACACCGCCGTGTTCACGCAGCTCGAGGGCCTGGCCGTCGACCGCGGTCTCTCGCTGGCGCACCTCAAGGGCACGCTGCTGTCGTTCGCGCGGGAGCTGTTCGGTGCCGACCGCGAGGTGCGGCTGCGGCCGCACTACTTCCCATTCACCGAGCCCTCGGTGGAGGTCGACGTGTCGTGCTTCAACTGTGCCCGCGACGGCTCGCCCTGCCGCGTCTGCCGCGGCGAGGGCTGGGTCGAGATCCTGGGCGCGGGCATGGTCGACCCGGCGCTGTTCGACCACGTCGAGGGATACGACGCCGAGCTGCTGACCGGCTACGCGTGGGGGATGGGCGTCGAGCGGATCGCCGCCCTGCGCCACGCGATCCCCGACATCCGCATGCTGTGGGAGAACGACCTGCGGGTGATGGAGCAGTTCGGATGAGGGTGCCGGTCTCATGGCTGCGCGAGTACGTCTCGTTCGACACGCCTGTCGAGGAGCTGGGCGAGCTGCTGAGCATGACCGGCACCAAGCTCGAGGCGATCTCCCAGCGGGGTGTGCCGGCCGGCGAGGAGCTGTATCTGGTCGGCCGCGTGCTGACGCGCGAGCAGCACCCGGATGCCGACCGGCTGTCGGTGTGCACGGTGGACGTGGGCGAGCAGGAGCCGCGACAGATCGTGTGCGGCGCCTCCAACTTCGCCGCCGGGGCGACGGTGGCGGTGGTGCTGCCGGGCGCCACGCTGCCCGATGGCACGGTGCTGCGAAAGGCCAAGCTGCGCGGCGTCGAGTCGGACGGCATGATGCTCTCGGAGCGAGAGCTGGAGCTGTCGCAGGAGCATGAGGGGATCATGCTGCTGTCCGACGGGGCGGTTCCCGGCACGACGCTGTCCGAGGTGCTGCCGATCGCCGAGCGGGTGATGGAGTTCGAGATCACGTCCAACCGGCCGGACTGCCTCTCGGTGTACGGCGTCGCGCGCGAGGTGTCGGCCGTGCTGGACGCCGACCTGGCCGGCTGGCCGGGCAGCGAGCCGGCGGCGGCCGGCGACGATTCGATCGCCGATCACGTGTCGGCTCGGATAGAGGCGCCCGATATGTGCCCGCGCTGGGCGGCGCGCGTCTTCGCCGACGTCACGGTCGGGCCATCGCCGCCGTGGCTGAAGGCGCGGCTGGTGGCGGCCGGCATGCGGTCGATCTCGAACGTGGTCGACATCTCGAACTACGTGATGCTTGCGCTGGGCGAGCCCACCCATGCCTTCGATCTCGACCTGGTCGCCGGCCGCGAGATCATCGTGCGCCGGGCGGCCGGCGGTGAGACGGTGGTGACCCTGGACGGCCAGCAGCGGACGCTCGACCCGGATGTGCTGGTGATCGCCGACCGCGACCGGCCGTCCGCGGTGGCCGGCCTGATGGGCGCCGAGTGGAGCGAGGTGTCCGAGCGCACCACCACGGTGCTGCTCGAGTGCGCGAACTTCGACGGCCCCACCACGCAGGCCTCGTCCACCCGGCTGGGGCTGCGGACGGAGGGCTCGACCCGCTGGGAGAAGGGCCTCGATCCGCACCTGGTGCCGCATGCGATGACGCTGGCCTCGCAGCTGATGGTGGAGCTGTGCGGCGCCCGGCTGGTGCCGGGGACGATCGACCTGCACGGCGATCTGCCCTCCCAGCCGCTGGTACCTCTGCGCCGCGAGCGGCTGGAGCACGTGATCGGCCTCTCCTACTCCGAGCAGCGGATCGGCGCCGTGCTGGGCCGGCTTGGGTACGAGTCGGTCGACGGCCGCTGGCGGGTGCCGACCTGGCGGGCCGCCGATACCTGGCGCGAGGTCGACCTGATCGAGGAGGTGGCACGCATCGACGGCGTCTGGAAGGTGCCGACCTTGATGCCACCGCACGCCGATGCGGTGGGCGGGCTCGACCCCGACGTGCGGCTGCGGCGACGGGTGATCGACGTGCTGCTCGGCACCGGGCTGAGCGAGGCCGCCACAACGACGTTTTGCGACGAGGGCCTGGCAGGCCGGCTGCGGCTGCCGGCCGACGATCCGCGCCGGCGGGCGGTGCGCGTCGCCAATCCGGTCGGCGCTGACCAGGCGCTGCTGCGCACCGTGGTGTTCCCGGGCCTGCTGGTCTCCGCGCGCCGAAACCTGGACGCCGGCCGTGAGCGCGTGGAGCTGTTCGAGACCGGCCGCGTGATGCTCCCGAGCGACGGCGAGATCCCGCTCCAGCCGGTGCGGGTGGCGGCGATGGTGGCCGGCGATGGCGCGGGGTTCTCCCGCATCAAGGGCATCGCCGAGGCGATGGCGGCGGCGCTCGGGGTCAGCCTGCCGGTGGCGGCCCTGGACGAGCCGTTCCTGCACCCGGGCCGCTCGGCGCGGCTCGGGGAGGGGGGGCTGCTGGGCGAGCTGCACCCGCTGGTGGCCGAGGCATACGGGATCGAGGCGGCGGTGGCCGTGTTCGAGATCGACCTGGCCGAGCTGGAGCGCGGCGGCGACGTGCCGCTGTACCGCGACGTCGTCACCTACCCGCCGGTCCGGCAGGACATCGCGGTGGTGCTGGACGGAGACGTGACCGCCGACAGCCTGCTGGCGGTGATCAGTGACGCGGCCGGCGAGCTGCTGTCATCAGCGGAGGTGTTCGACGTCTACGAGGGGCCGCAGGTGGGGGAGGGCCGGCGCAGCCTGGCTGTGCACCTCGTCTTCCAAGCCGGCGACCGCACGCTCACCGACGCCGAAGCGAACGCCGTGCGCGAGCGGATCGTGGCCGCCGTGTCGGAGCGGCTGGGCGGCGAGCTGCGAGCTTAGACGGTGCCCTGGGTGGCGACCGGCCGCACGTCGGCCATCCGCGACAGCATCCGCAGCGTTCCCGAGACGCCGACCGAGTCGAGCGTCGAGAGCCGTTTGCGGCACAGCTCGGCGGCCGTGCCGTAGCCGAAGCTGCGGGCGGCGCGGAAGCGGAAGACGCCGCTTCGCCAGTCGCGCTGGTGCCAGGGATTGAGCGGCGACAGCACGAGCGCCACCTCCTCGCTGTGGCTGGCGTCCATCAGCTCCAGCTCGAAGTCGACCGACGACCAGTCCTCCGGTTGGCGGGCGATGATGGTGTCCCACTGATCGGCCAGGGCAAGCATCCGGTCGGGGATCTTAGCTTGTGTACAGTGAAGCCCGATGGATGAACGGATGATCGATCGGCTGGCGGAGCTGGCCGTCAGCTTCGGGGCCAACGTCCAGCCGGATCAGATCCTGGCCGTGAACGCCGAGCTGGGCCGCGAGCCGCTGGCACGAGCCGTCGCGGCCGCCGCCTACCGGGCCGGCGCCCGGCACGTCGAGGTCGCGTACCTGGACGCCTTCGTGCGCCGCGCGCTGATCGAGCACGGCAGCGATACGGCGATCGGCTACGCCACCTCATGGCAGGTCGAGCGCATCCGCCAGATCGGCGAGCAGCACGCGGCGGTGATCACGATCGACGGGGCGCTCGACGCGGCCGCCACGGCCGGCCTCGATCCGGTGCGGCTGGGCTCGCAGACGCCTGTGCGGGAGGAGTACCTGAAGCTGGTCGGCGACCGAGCGATCAACTGGTGCATCATCGCCTGCCCGACCGCCCCCTGGGCGGCCAAGGTGCATCCAGAGCTCGAGCCGGAGGCCGGGCTGGAGCTGCTGTGGTCGCAGGTGGCACGGATGTGCCGGCTGGACGAGGATGATCCGGTCGCGGCCTGGAACCAGCGCATGTCGCAGCTGCAGTCGACCGCGGAGCGGCTCAGCGCGCGGCGGTTCTCGGCGATCCGGTTCGCCGGGCCGGGCACCGACCTCACGGTCGGGCTGCTGCCGACCTCCAACTGGATGGCGGCGGCCTTCACGACGGCCGCCGGGCTGCCCCACCATCCCAACCTGCCGTCCGAGGAGATCTTCACCGCGCCCGATCCGATGCGGGTGGAGGGCGTGGTGCGCGCCACCAAGCCGCTCGACATCGACGGCACGCTGGTGGAGGGGCTGACGGTGCGGTTCGAGCAGGGGCGGGCGGTCGAGATCGAGGCCGATCGCGGCGCCGAGGTACTGCGCGCGCGACGGGATCGGGATGAGGGCGGCGCGCGCTTGGGCGAGGTTGCGCTGGTGGACGGCGCGGGCCGGATCGGCGCGATGGACACGGTGTTCTACACGACGCTGATCGACGAGAACGCGGCCAGCCACATCGCGCTCGGCAACGCCTACCCGTTCACGGTCGGAGACGAGGCCGACCGGGAGCGTGCCAACAGCAGCGCGATCCACGTCGACTTCATGATCGGAAGCGACGACATGGAGGTCGACGGAGAGACCTCCGACGGCGAGCGCGTGCCGGTGCTGAGGGGTGGCGTGTGGCAGATCTGAGAGACGCGCAGCGCGGCCGGCTGGCGGAGCTGATGGTCAGCTTCGGCGCGAACGTCCAGCCCGGGCAGGTGGTGATCGTCTCCGGCGACATCGACAACAGCGAGCTGATGCGCGCGATCGCGGTGCGGTGCTACACCGCCGGCGCGCTGCACGTCGAGGTCGAGTATTCGGACCCGTATCTGAAGCGGGCGCGGATCCTGCACGGCGGCGACGGCTCGATCGCGTATGCGCCCAGCTGGGAGATCGATCGCGCTCGGGAGATCGGAGAGCAGCACTGTGCCAACATCCACATGGTCGGCGGTTCCGACCCGGCCGTGCTGGAGGGGCTCGATCCCGACCGGCTTGGCCGCGATCGATCACCGGCCACCAAGGAGTGGCTGAAGGCGGTCACGGAACGATCGGTGAACTGGTCGATCGGCCCCAGCCCGACGCCGGTCTGGGCGGCCGTCACGCATCCACAGCTCGAACCGGATGCCGCGCTCGACCAGCTGTGGGCCGAGATCGAGCGCGTCTGCCGGCTGGACGAGCCCGACCCGGTGGCCGCCTGGACGGCGCGCATGGGAGCGCTCTCGGCGGTGGCCGACCGGCTCAGCGAGCGCC
>JAWVEC010000095.1:0-10455 GCA_033856975.1 Gaiellales bacterium | reverse complement strand
CTCCGGCTGGCCTTTGGTCCCCCAGCCGAACGAACTTTCGAGTCGCCTCTACGATCCGTCCGTCTGGCTTCAACCTACTCGGCTGCCCTGAGCGGCGCAAAAGGAAAGCTACGCCACCTGTCAGTGGAAAGCAAGTGGATAATTCCCGCTGTTTGCATGCTTCTGAGCAACTGCTGTTGAGCGCTTACTGTTGCCTGGCACGGTAACGAGGCGAAGAGCGGCTCCCCACGTTGGCCCGGACCAAAGATTCGCCGCTCCGGCTGGCCTTTGGTCCCCCAGCCGAACGAACTTTCGAGTCGCCTCTACGATCCGTCCGTCTGGCTTCAACCTACTCGGCTGCCCTCAGCGGCGCATCAACAAGGTACGCCAGCCCGGCCGGAAATGCAAGCCGATATTTCACGCACTTTGCGTGATCAGGGCTGGTAGTACGGATTCGTGCCGGCGGCGTGATCGGTCACGTCGACCACGCGGCTGATCTCGGGCACGCCGGCCCTGATCGCCGACTCCACGCCCTGCTTGAGCGTGGCCGCCACCATCCCGCAGCCGACGCAGCCTCCACCCAGCCGCAGGAAGGCGCTGCCGTCCTCGACCGCCACCAGCTCGGCGCTGCCGCCGTGGGCGGCGATGGCCGGATTCACCTGCAGCTCGAGCACCTGCCGCACGCGCTCCTCGACGTGACCGCTGAGCTGCGGAAGCGGCCCCATGCCGAGCGCGGGGCTGGTCGGCATCGGTGACTTGGGGTTGTCGATCACCAGGCCGCCACCCAGCTGGCCGTCCACGTCGATGGTGGCCTCGTCGAGCGCGGGCGCGTCCAGGCGCGGCACCACGATCGCGATCTCGGGCAGCTCGACAACCACGTCCGACTCGTCGATCTCGTCGCGGCGCAGGAACGACATGTCGTACTGGTAGGCGCTTCCGGCCACGCCGACGATCTCGACCCACAGCGCGAGCCCCTCCGGCTCGTGCTCCTGCGCACGGGCCTCATACACGCGCTCCAGCGCGGCGTCGGTGATGGTCAGAGGCATACCGGCAGGATAGCCGCAGAGGCGACGATGTTTACCGGCGGGTGCCGTTGTGAACGTTGCCGCGAACCGACCGAGGGGGAACGCTGATGATGAGACGGCTCCTGATTTCGCTCGTCCTGGCGATGGGCACCATGGCCGTCACGGCTGCGACCGCAGCCGCCGCCACGTGGAACGTCTGGCCGGGTCACTCGATCCAGCGGGCGATCCGCCACGCGTCGCCTGGCGACACGATCATCGTGCACCATGGCACGTATCACCAGAACCTGACCATCCGTAAGAGCCACCTGACGCTGGTGGGCCGGGATGTGACGCTGCTACCGCCGGCGACACCGCGCGGGTTCTGTCCCAAGTTCTCCGCGCCCGAGGTGAATGGGATCTGCGTCCTGGGCCAGTTCGACCCGGCCACGGGCGCGCCCGGGGCGGCCACCGCCGGCACCCGCATCTCCGGATTCCGCGTGCGCGGATTTGACGGCGACGGGATCTTCCTGTTCAACGTCGCCGGCTCGCGGATCGTGCGGAACGTCGCCGCCCATAACAGCGGCTACGGCATCGCCGGCTTCGTCCAGCACGGCGGCGTGTACCTGTGGAACGCGTCGCATGACAACCACGAGCCGGGCTTCTACCTCGGCGACTCGCCGAATGCCGACTACGTGATCGCCCACAACCGGGCGTGGAACAACCAGTACGGCATCTTCGTGCGCCACTCGGCTCACGGAAACATTCACGACAACCAGATGTGGGGCAACTGCGTCGGCGCGCTGCTGCTCGACGATGGACAGCCGGGCGGCTTGAACCATCTGACGCTGTGGAACAACCGGTCGTGGGCGAACGACGCCGCCTGCCCGGCCGACGAGGAGGGCGCACCGCCGCTGTCTGGCATCGGCATCGGGCTGGTGGGTGCTCACAGCACGGTGCTGCACGACAACACCATCACCAACAACGTCCCCGGCGGCGCCACCGCCTTCTCGGGCGGCTTGGTGATGATCTCCGCGAAGCCGTTCGGCGGCCTCGCGCTGCGCCACAACCGTGTCGCCCACAACACGCTGTCGGGCAACTCGCCGTTCGACATCTTCTACGACGGGTCGGGCGGGGACAACACGTTCACCGATAACAGCTGCGCCACGTCGCATCCGGCGTGGATCTGCCAGTAGCTTCGACGCCAGGTGGTCTGGCCCCGGAGCGATCCGGGGTCAGGCCGCCTTGCGGCGGCCGTGGTAGAGACCCTCGATCTCGACCGCCGGCACGGGGCGGCTGAACAGGAAGCCCTGCCCCAGAGGGCAGTCGTGCTCGACCAGGAAGCGTCGCTGCTCCTCGGTCTCGATGCCCTCCGCGAGCGGGTGCAGGCCCAGGTTATGGGCGAGCTGAATGATCGTCGCCACCAGCACCGCCGCGCTGCGATCGTGCGGCAGGTCGGATACGAACGAGCGGTCGATCTTGAGCGTCGTGACGAGCATCTGGTTGAGCCGCGCCAGCGATGAGTGGCCGGTGCCGAAGTCGTCGATCGCAAGCCGCAGGCCGCGCTCGTGCAGCTCGGCGATGATCGGCTCGGAGCGCAGCGTGTCCGCCATCACGGTCGACTCGGTGATCTCCACCATCATCCGATCCGCGCTCAGCCCGAACCGCTCGATCGTCGCCAGCACCTGCCGCATCGCCGTGGGCTGCCAGAACACGGCCGGCAGGTTGACCGAGACGTAGATGTCCAGGCACGCGGCCCGCCACTCGGCGCTCTGGCGGCAGGCCTCCTCGATCACCCACTCCGAGATCGGCCCGATCAGGCCGGTGCGCTCGGCCAGCGGGATGAAGTCGTTCGGCATCACCAGGCCGCGCTCCTGGTCCTGCCAGCGGATCAGC
Organism: Gaiellales bacterium; assembly: GCA_033856975.1. Taxonomy (GTDB): domain Bacteria; phylum Actinomycetota; class Thermoleophilia; order Gaiellales; family JAICJC01; genus JAICYJ01. The sequence continues at coordinate 7,579 of JAWVEC010000095.1, read as the reverse complement.
GCCTCGGCGCCCACCACCTCGCCCGACTTCAGGGCCACCAGCGGCTGGTAGTGCAGCATCAGCTCGTTGCGCTCGACGGCGCGCCGCAACCGGCCGGCCATCGAGAGCTGAGCGCGCGGGTCACGGCCGCCGTGCGAGAACAGCTGGTAGCCGTCGCGTCCCGACTCCTTGGCCTTGTACATGGCGATGTCGGCGTGCTTGAGCAGGCTCTCGGCGTCGGCGGCGTCGCCCGGATAGACGCTGATGCCGAGGCTGGCACTGGTGTAGATCTCCGTGTCCGACAGCACCATCGGCGACTGCAACGCCGCGCGCACCTGATCGGCCACGCGACGGGCGACGTCGGTCATGTCCAGCTCCTGGCCGCGCTCGTCGATCTCGACGTCGGCGACCAGGATCAGGAACTCGTCGCCGCCCTGGCGGGCGACGATGTCGGTGGCGCGGGTGGCGCCGTTCAGACGCGATGCCACCTCGCACAGCAGCTGGTCGCCGGCGTCGTGGCCGAAGCTGTCGTTTACCAGCTTGAAATCGTCCAGGTCGACGTAGAGCACGGCCACACCGCGGGCCGACCGCTCGGCACGGGCCAGCGCCACCGCCAGGTGCTCCTGGAACAGGATCCGGTTGGGCAGGCCGGTGAGCGGATCGTGGTAGGCGAGCCGCTCCAGCTCCAGCTCCGCGCGGCGGCGATCGGTGATGTCCTCACCCACAGAGGCGGTACCGATCACCTCTCCCTCCGCGTCTCGCAGCAGCGTGTTGTTCCACGAGAACAGCCGCCGCTCACCGGAGCGGGTGACGATCGAACTCTCGTAGTGGGCGAGCACGGTGCCGGCCGCCACCATCCGCCCGGCGCGCTGCTCCAGCTCGAGCTCGTCCGGCGGGGTGAACGTCTCGCTCCAGCGACGGCCGATCAGTTCATCGTCCCACCAGCCCGAAAGCTCAGCCAGGTACTCGTTGCAGAACGTGATGTTGCCCTTGACGTCGCAGGTCACCGCCGCCAGCCGCACGTTCTCGAGCATCTCGCGGAAGCGCGCCTCGGATGCCAGCAATCCAGCCTCGGCCTCCTTCTGCTCGGTCACGTCAAAGATCACGCCCTGGATGAACTGCGGCACCCCCGCCTCGTCGCAGACCGCGACCGCGTCGTCGCGGAACCAGCGGGTGCGGCCGTCGACCCCGATCATGCGATACGACGCGCTGTAGGGACGTCCCGTCTCGACCGTCCGGCGGTACTCCTCGATGGTGTGGCGGTCGTCGACATGCATGCGCTTCTCCCAGCCGTCGAACCCATCCAGCCACTCGTTCGCGGGAACGCCCATCATCTCGAAGATCTGCGGGCTGACGTACATCGGATCGCCGCTGCCGGCCATGTCCACATAGGTGATCGCGGGCAGGTTCTCGACCAGCGCGCGCAGCCGGCTCTCGGCCTGGTGGTGCTCGGCGTGCAGGACGGCGTTGTGGACGGCGGCCGCGACCACGTCGCACAGCGCACCGAAGAACTCCATGTCCTCGTCCCAGATGCGGTCGCGGACGTCGGCGATCTCCATCAGCCCGATCGGCTCACCGCGCGAGACCAGCGGCAGCATCAGCATCGACCGGTAGCCGTTCGACTCAAGGATCGACCGTTCGGTCTGATCGGCGCCGGGATCGGCCACGCGGACCACGAACGGCATCCGGTCGACCATCACCCTGCGCGACTCCGGATAGTCGACCAGCGGGTACTCCTGATCGGCCTGCGCGATCTCGCCGACCACGTTGTTCTCATAGTCGGTCAGCGTGACGAGCAGGTCGCGATCGCGATCCCACAGCGAGACCGCCGTTGCCGCGGCGCCGGTGACGGCGGTGGCGTGGTCGGTGAAACGGCGCAGCACATCCTCCAGATCGAGGCTGGACGAAAGCGTGCGCGACAGGTCGACCAGCGCGCGGAGTCGATCGGAGGAGGCCATGGGGGTACAGTTTCATCGGCTCTCAGGGGCCTCCGCTTGAGAGCTGCACCGGAATCTGTGTGTGGCGCCTCGTCCGCTTAGAACCCGTTCTTAGAGACCGCAGGCCGGAGCCGTGTTCGGCCACGGCGAGAAGCCAAGGTGCGCGACGGCGCGGCTGGCCACGGCCAGCTGATCGCCGGGCGACCAGAAGCGGGCGTCACGGCCGCCGTATTTGGCGAGCTTGTCGGCACCCCAGTGGCGCATGAACGTGGCGCTCATCTGGAAGCCGCCGTAGTAGCCGGCCGGGCTGTAGGCCACCCAGCTGCCCTCGAGTCGATGAATGCACATCAGGGGTGGAAAGCGGTTCGCCCGCACCACCGCGTAGGTGTGCGTGCGGGCACGCCAGCGCGCGGTCATCCACTGGAGAAACGGGACGCCGATGGTGTGCATCTCGACCGGGCCGGGATGCAGGCCGACGCCCAAGCTGGCCGCATAGGCCACGGCCTGCACGCGATACAGCCGCACGCGGCCGCGCCAGTAGTGAACGGCGTGCTGGTGGTCGATTGTCGTCGACACGGGCACTGTGCCCTGGAGCTGTGAGGACGTATCTGCTGATGCTGTGCTGGTGGTGGCCGCCAGCATCACGGCGGCGACGATCAATGCCTTCCGCAGGACGAGACCTCCTACTGGGGGACAGGGACATGTGCCCACGCCAAAGCGGCTGCTTTGTGAGGCACGGACGGCGCCGGGACCCCGGCGTCGTCGTTATGGAGCGCAGTCAGGTTAGCGGCTAAAAAAGTGGTATGCGCCACCTGGCTTGCTAGACTTCCCCGAAAGACCAGCCGGCAAACCGCCGAGGGAGGTGGGGAACGATGTCCGATATCACGGTGATGAACAGGAACCCCACTTGCCCCCGCCGGCTCGCGACGCGCTGACCTCACGCGTACGCCGCCTCCGGGGGATGACCACGACCCTGGAGAGCTGACCTTGAGTGTTCCCATCTGGTGGGCCGAGAACGACGCGGCCACCGAATCCAATCGGCTGCTACAGCTCGGCTGGGATGCCGAGCGTGACGCCGAGTTCGCGACCTTGGCCGACGGCACGCTGCTGCCGGGGCGGATCGCCCGCGTCGACCGTGGCATCGTCACCGTGTTCGCTGCCGATGGCACGCATCGGGCGGGAGTCCCGCCCCGCTTCACTCCGCCGGCGGTGGGCGACTGGGCGGCCTTCCGGCCGGCCGTGCAGGGCGGCGACGATGCCGTGCTGCGCGAGCTGATGGAGCGCCGCACCAGCTTCACCCGCCAGGCTTCCGGCGAGGAGACTATCGAGCAGGTGCTGGCTGCCAACGTGGACGTGGTGCTGCTGGTCAACGCCCTCGACCAGCGGTTCAGCCTGCGCCGCGTGGAGCGGTACCTGACGCTGGGCTGGCAGAGCGGCGCGCAGCCCGTGATCCTGCTGACCAAGACCGACCTCTGCGACGACGTCGACGCGGCGGTGGCCGAGGCCGAGTCGGTTGCCTTCGGCGTCCCCGTGCACGCGATCAGCGCCGCCACCGGCGAGGGGCTGGACGTGCTCGACCGCTACCTGTCCGCCAACCGCACGGTCGCCCTGCTGGGCCTGTCCGGCGCGGGCAAGTCGACGCTCGTGAACCGGCTGATCGGTGAGCAGCGGCTGCGCACGCAGGACGTGCGCGACGACGGCCGCGGCCGCCACACCACCACCCACCGTGAGCTGATCCCGCTGCCCGGCGGTGGAGTGCTGGTGGACACGCCCGGAATGCGGGCGGTCAGCCTGTGGGAGGGCGAGAGCGGTGGGCTGGAGCAGACCTTCTCAGACGTGCAGGAGCTGGCCGGCCAGTGCCGGTTTGCAGACTGCAAGCATGAGCAGGAGCCGGGCTGCGCGGTGATCGCGGCGGTCGCGGCCGGCACGCTGCCGGCCGACCGCCTGGAGAGCTACAACAAGCTGCTGCGCGAGATGCGGTTCCAGGAGATCAAGCAGGACAAGCGCGCCCGCTCCGATGAGCGAAAGCGCTGGCGCACGATGAACAAGGCGATGCGTAACGCGTCGCGGCCGCGCGGTGACTGACGACGGGATGCACAGCGTCTCACTGAACATGCGCGACGCGCATCCCACGCGCGTGCTCGTCGCCGGCGACGGGCCGACGCGGGCGGAGTTCGCGCCTGGGCTGGGGATGGTCTGCTGCTCGCTGACGCATCGTGGCGAGGAGCTGCTCGGACAGCGGGGTGGGCTGCGCGCCTACGCCGAGCGGGGATCGACGATGGGCATACCGCTGCTCCACCCCTGGGCAAACCGACTGGCCGGGCCGCGCTACGTCGCGGCCGGACGCGAGGTCGAGTTCGACCTCGGCTCGCCGATGCTGCACCTGGACGACACCGGCCTCCCCATCCACGGTGTGCTGGCCCGCTTCCTGCCGTTCCAGGTCACGATGCACTCGGCCTCCGTCACGGAGGCGCATCTCACGGCCGGCCTCGACAGCGACCGCCACCCGCAGCTGAGCGAGGTGTTCCCATTCCGGCACCGGCTCGAGGTGCACGCACGGCTGTCGGGCGCGTCGCTCGCGATCCGCACCACCCTGACGGCGCTGGACGAGCCGGTGCCGGTCTCGTTCGGTTATCACCCCTACCTCCAGCTTCCCGGCGTGCCGCGGGAACGGTTGCGGATCGCCGTGCCGCTGACCACGCGGCTGCGGCTTGACGAGCGGATGATCCCGACCGGCGACCGCGAGCCGGGGCGGATCGAGGGCGGCGAGCTGGGCGGGCGGAGCTTCGACGACGCCTTCGCCGACGTGTCCGATGGCACCCGCTTCACCGTGGCCGGCGGCGGCCGCACGATCGCCGTCACTTTCACCGAGGGCTACGGCTTCGCGCAGCTGTTCGCGCCGCCGGATCAGGATCTGATCTGCTTCGAGCCGATGACGGCGCCGGCCAACGCGCTGGTCGACGGCCGTGGGCTACGGCTGCTGGCGCCGGGCGAGAGCCACACCGCCGGCTTCTCGATCACGATCGAGTGATCAACATCTAACCTGCGGCGGTGGACCTCGACATCTGCCATCTGCTGGCGCTGCCGGCAGGCTCGGCGCCGCCCGGTGCGCTGGAGCCGTCGCCGGCACCACGCGACGCGCCCGACTTCTTCGCGGTCGAGATCGAGTTTCGCTCGGCGGGAGGGCGCGCGATCGAGATCGACGGCGTCCGGGTCGACGTCACCTGCCAGGTGCTGGACGACCTGGTCTGGCTGGCCGACTGCCGCTACCAGTTGCGGGACGCGCTCGACGACGACGCGGCCGCGCGCAAGCGCGCGATCGAGGACGCGTTGCGCGACCAGCTGCTGCTGCAGGCGGGCGCCGAGACCGGCATCGAGGTGCGCTACTCGGTGGTGATGGTGTCGGGCTGTGCCGAACCGGAGGCGTTCGTGGCCGGCAATGCCAGCGCGCTGGCGCGGCTGGTGCGAACGCTGCCCAAACCGCCGGGCAGCCTGCAGGTGGAGGAGATCCTGCGCGCCCGCGCCAGCTACTCACACAGCGACCTGACGATCGTCGACTGGGTGGGGGGCGTGATCATCACCGACCATGGCGGCCACCAGTACGACATCGAGCTGCTCAAGATCGGCAACTACCAGCTGCTCCGCTACCGCATGCTCGACCGCGCGATCGAGCGCAACCTCGAGCAGCTGCGCACCCAGCTGGCCGATCCCCGGCCACGCTGGCGGCCGGGCCGGCAGCGCACGATCGCCACGGTGGTCGAGCAGCGGCTGGAGCTGCTGCTGGCATTCGAGAAGACGGCCCAGTCGCTGCTGTTCATCGGCGAGTGGTACTCGGCCCGCGTCTACTGGCTGATCGTGCAGGAGCTGTGCCTGAACGACTGGCGGGACGCCGTCAGCGCCAAGCTCGAGAGCCTGGCTGCGATCGACCAGACGGTGCGCGAGAGCCTGGTCTTCTCATGGCGGCGAGTGCTGGACCTGGTGCAGCTGGCCGGTTGGGCGTTCCTGCTGGTCGGCTACTTCGTGCTGTTCATCTTGAACAACTCGTGAGCGCCCGTGGATCAGGAGCGCCTCTCCTGTCCGGAGCGGTAGCCTTGCCCATCGTCCGATCCGCATGCGTGATAGGTGCCGGCTTCGCCGGACTTGCCGCCGCCGAGGCGCTGTCGCTGGCGGGTGTCGCCGTGACGGTGCTGGAGGCGCGCGACCGGGTCGGCGGCCGCGTCTGGTCACGGCGGCTCGAGAACGGCGCAGTGATCGAGATGGGCGCCGAGTTCGTCACCGAGAGCTACACGCTGATGCCGGGAATGGTCGAGCGGCTGGGCCTGCGGTTGGCGCCGATGGGCATGAGCTTCAACCTGCGCGAGCCGCGCGGCGGCCTGGGCGCCGATCCCGCCGCGCTGGCAGAGGCCGTCGCCGCCGCGGGCGCTGCGATCGAGCGGGGCGAGGGCGACGGACTCTCGGCCATGCAGCTGCTGGAGCGGTTGCCAATCGACCCCGGCGCTCGCGAGCTGATCGCCTGCCGGTTACAGGTCTCCTACGCCCACCCCGCCGCATCGATCGCCGCCGATGCAGTGCGCGATATTGCCCACCTGTTCGTCCCCGCCGAGGCCCGCCGGGTGGCCGGAGGCAACCAGTCGCTCGCGCTGCGGCTGGCCGAGGGCCGCGACGTGCGCCTCTCGACGCCGGTGCACACGGTGACCGCGATCGAGAGCGGCCAGCGCGTCAACGGCGAGCTGGACGTGGACGCAGTGCTGGTCGCGGTGCCCGCGCCCGCCGTGGCCGGCATCCAGTTCTCTCCCTCGCTGCCTGACTGGAAAACGGCCGCGATACGGCGAGTCGTGTACGGCGCTGCCGCCAAGCTGGCCGTGCCTCTGACCGCCGCCACGCCGCCCAGCTCGGTGCTGGCGGTGCGCGAGCACTTCTGGACGTGGACGGCCCGGGACGGCGAGGGAGCCGTGGCGCCGGTGGTGGCTGCGTTCGCCGGCTCGGCGCCGGCGGTCGCGGCGCTGGAGGTCGATCGAGGAGCGGCTCGCTACCTGGAGCGCGTGCAGGCGCTGCGCCCCGACCTCTCGCTGGACGGCTCGCGGGCCGTGCTGGCGACCTGGCCAGAAGGCGCCTACTCAAGCCGCGAGCCGGGCCGTTCGGCCGGCGACGACGACGCCCTCGCGCGGCCGGCGGGGCGGATCGCGTTCGCCGGCGAGCACACCGCCGGCGAGTGGTTCGCAACCATGGAGGGCGCGCTTCGAAGCGGTGTGCGGGCGGCGCATGATCTGCTGGCGGTTGGCGGGGGATGAGTTCGCCTCGCCTTCCGCGCGGCCTTTGCCGTTGTCGGGCAGAGCCCTGAAGACAGACAGGGGTCTGCCCCCTAACCCGAGACGGAACCGGCCGCTCGGACGGCCTCTGCCGCTGTCGGGCAGAGCCCTGAGGAAAGACAGGGGTCTGACCCCGCATGGGGTCTGACCCCTAACCCGAGACGCAGCCGGCCGCTCGGACGGCCTCTGCCGCTGTCGGGCAGAGCCCTGAGGACAGCCGCGAGTGGCGCCGCTGGCGCCCCGCGCTCAACATCAGACCGGCAGATCGCGCAGCGCGAACTGGATCGCCTCGCTGAATGTGGGATACGGCTGGATGGTGTCGCGCAGCACCTTGATCTGCACCTCGGCGCGGAT
>JAWVEC010000094.1:0-9746 GCA_033856975.1 Gaiellales bacterium | reverse complement strand
TACGCCCGCAACACCGCTACGGGCGCCGATCCCAGCCGTGATCGGTACTCGAGCGCCTCCGAGTGCCGTTCCGGGCCCTGCAGGGCAGAACCGTAGAACGGTTGCGGGAACAGCCGCAGTAGCGGAGGAGGGACTCGAACCCCCGACACGCGGATTATGATTCCGCGGCCGCGTGAGCCTTGGGTCGAATCCGGGTATCGACGCGGCATAAATGAGGGCCAGTTCGAGGGCCAGTCGAACGGCTTCGGGCCAGTTAAGGGCCAGTCGTACCGACACACCACGGACGCTGATGGACGTCCACGGATTGGGCCATGGGTGTGGATCTTCGGCACGTTTCCGCTCAACCAGGCCGTTTTCGCGTAACCAAGCGGCGGGGGTGGGATTCGAACCCACGAACGAGCCTTCAGCCCGTTGCCGGTTTTCAAGACCGGTGCGTTCAACCGCTCCGCCACCCCGCCGGGGGACCGACGATAGCAGCCGTCCGCTCGCTCAGATCGAGTCCAGCGCCTGCTCCAGATCGGCCCACAGGTCGTCGGGGTGTTCGAGGCCGACCGAGAGCCGCAGTAACCCCTCGGGCACGCGCCCCTCCGGTTCGATCCGTGCCCGGCGCTCGATCAGCGACTCGACGCTGCCCAGGCTGGTGGCGGGGTGGATCAGCCGCAGCGCCCGCTCGACCGACTCGGCAGCGGCCGCGTCGGCGACCTGGAACGAGAGCAACCCGCCGAAGCCACCGTGCATCTGACGGATGGCCAGCTCGTGGCCGGGGTCGGCCTCGAGTCCCGGATAGCGAACGCCCGATACGCGCACGTGCGATCCCAGCTGCCCCGCCAGCACCAGCGCGGTCGCGCTCTGACGCGCAACCCGCAGTGCCAGCGTACGCAGCCCGCGCAGCAGCAGCCATGATGGGTCGGGGGCGAGCACGGTGCCGGTCTCCGTGCGCAGCGAGTGCAGTCGCCCGGCGAGGTGCGTGTCTCGCAGCGACAGCACGCCGGCCAGGACGTCGGAGTGCCCGTTCAGGCACTTGGTCGCGCTCTGCAGGCAGATGTCGGCGCCCAGGTCGAGCGGCCGCTGCTGCAGCGGCGAGGCGACCGTGTTGTCACACGCCAGCAGCGCGCCGCCGGCGTGCGCCGCCTCGGCCGCGGCGGCGATGTCGATCACGTCCAGGGTCGGGTTCATCGGCGTCTCGATCAGCACCAGCGCGGCTCCGCTGGCTGCCGCCGCCAGCGCCTCCATGTCGGTCGCCGGGTAGCGGCGCACCTCGACGCCCCACGGCTCGAGCAGCGTGCTCGCCAGGGTCTCCATGCCGTAGTAGCCGCCGTCCGAGATCGCCACCGCCCGTCCCGGAGCCAGCGTTGCCAGGCAGAGCATCGTCCACGCGGTCATGCCGCTGGAGAAGACGAGCGCGATCGCGTCCTCGATGCCGCCCAGGATCCGCTCGGCCTGATCGGCCACCGGCACCGTGGAGCGGCCGTACGGCGAGCTGCGCTCGGCCAGGGGCATGTTGTGGAAGGTGACCGAGCGCTCCAGCGACGGCGCCAGCCCGGCGGCGGGCTGATGCGACGCCGACTGCAGGGTCGAATCGGGCTCCATGCGCGAACCCTATCGTCGCCGCGGCGGCGGCGCGGTCAGCCGGCTGCGATCAGCGCCGGGGCGCCGAAGGCGTGCAGCGGCTCGGGCGTTCGGATCGAGCCGTCCGCCTGCTGGCCGTACTCGATCAGCGCCAGCAGCGTGCGGCTTGAGGTGAGCGCTGTGCCGTTCAGCATGTGCACGTGGCGCGGCCCCTTCTCGGCCCGGTAGCGGGTGTCGAGCCGCCGGGCCTGGTAGTCGGTGCAGTTCGAGCACGAGGTCAGCTCGCGGTAGCGCTGCTGGCCGGGCAGCCACACCTCGATGTCGTACTTCTTGGCCGCCGAGGCGCCCAGGTCGCCGACCGGGATGTTCTGCACCCGGTAGTGGAAGCCGAGATCCTGCGCGATCCGCTCCTCGATGGCGAGGATCCGGTCGTGCTCCTCCTGCGAGCGCTCGGGCAGGCAGTAGACGAACATCTCCAGCTTGTCGAACTGGTGCACGCGGAAGATGCCGCGGGTGTCCTTGCCGCCCGCACCCGCCTCGCGCCGAAAGCAGGTCGAGTAGCCGGCGTAGCGCAGCGGCAGCTCCTGCTCGGCCAGGATGCTGCCGCCGTGTAGCGACGCCAACGGCACCTCGGCGGTGCCGACCAGGAACAGCTCGTCCTCGGGCACGCCGTAGACCTGCTCGCGGGCCTCGGGGAAGAAGCCGGTGCCCTCCATCGCCGCCTCGCGCACCAGCACCGGCGGCAGCACGGGCACGAAGCCCTCCTCGGCCAGCCTGCTGAGGCCCCACTGCACCATCGCGAACTGGAGCCGTACCAGATCGCCCTTGAGGTAGGCGAAGCGGCTGCCCGAGACGCGTGCAGCCGCCTCCATGTCGATCAGGCCCAGCCCGTCCGGCCCGGCCAGGTCGAGGTGGTCCTTCGGCTCGAACCCGAACTGCGGCGGCTCGCCATGGGTGCTGAGCGTGACCGCGTCGTCCTCGGACAGCCCGTCGGCCGCGGTCGGGTCGGGCACGTTCGGGATCCGCGACGTGACCTCGCCCAGCCGCTCCTCGACTCGCGCCAGCTGCACCTCGTCGTCAGCCTGCTTGGCCTTCAGCGAGGCCTGCCTGGCGATCGGGATCGAGGTGTCGTCGCCGCGCTGCTTGGCCTCGGCGATCGCCTTGGCGGCCGCGTTTCGATCGGCTCGCACCTGCTCGACCGCGGCCCGCAACCCGCGCGCCTCCGCGTCCAGCGCCAGGAACTCATCGACCAGCCCGTCGGCGCCCCGCCGCGCCAGCGCGGCGCGCACCCGATCGGTGTCGGAGCGGATCAGCTTGACGTCGATCATGCTCGTGCTGACACTAGCGCTTCCAGGAACTGAGCGACGCCATCCTGCTCGACGCTGGGCACGCTGCCCTGGGCGTGCTCGAGCAGCACCGGATCGGCGTCCTCGACGGCCAGCCCCAGGCCCGCCGCCTGCAGCAGCTCGATGTCGTTAGCGCCGTCGCCGAAAGAGACAACGTCGGCCGGATCGATGCCGATGCGGGCGCACACCCAGCGCAGCGCGCTGCCCTTGGAGACGTCCGGCTGGGCGACCTCCAGGAAGAACGGCAGCGACTTGGCGATGAACACCCGCTGCCCGAAGATCTCGCGCAACTCGATCTGCATCGCATCCAGCAGCTCCGGCTCGCCCACCACCACGATCTTGGTCGTGGGCTCGCTCAGCCACTGCTCCAGGTCGCCCACCGGGTGTGCCTCCAGCTTGGCATGGCGGGCGTACTCGAGCGCGTACAGGTTCAGCTCGTCCACGTACAGCTCGTCGTCGACGTACACGTTGCAGTGCTGCTGGCGAGAGCGGCAGGCCGCGATCACCTCCCGGGCGAGGTCGACCGGCATCGGATCGTGGAACAGCCACTCGCCGCTCTGAGGGTCGGCGATCAGGGCGCCCTGGTAACAGATCAGAGGTGCGGTCACACCCAGCTGGAGCGCGAACGGCCGCGACGATCGCAGCATCCGACCTGTTGCCACGATCGGCACCACGCCGCTGGCGGCCGTTGCCTCCACCGCGGACACCAGCCGGGGAGTCAGCTCGAGGCTGGCGCCGAGGATGGTGCGATCGAGGTCCATCGCGATCGCGCGCACGGCCGTTGGATCGAGGGTCGGAGGGAGGTCTATCATCCATGCTCCTTCGAGAGGTAGGCCGCGATCAGGTCGACGTCGCTGCCGCCCACCAGTCCCGCCGGCATGCCGGGCCGGCCGTCGATGATGGCTCTGCGCACCTGCTCCAGCGTCGGCCGGTGCGCGGGATCGAGCAGGTTGACCGCCGCCCGGTCGGGCGTGAGCGCGTCAGGGGAGATGCCGTGGCAGGCGCCGCACTTCTGCATGTACAGCTCGCGCTGGTGGTGAATCGTGCTGCCGCCGCCGCACGCGGCCGCCACCAGCAGGGCGATCAGCGAGGGAACGGCAGCGGCGCGCACACAACGAGCGTATCCTTCGCGTGCAATGGATGCCGCCGACAAGACCCTCTGTGATCTGATCCAGAACGACTTCCCGGTCGTGGAGCGCCCGTACGCGGCTCTCGGCGAGCGGCTGGGCACGTCCGAGGACGACGTGCTGGAGCGGATCACGCAGCTGCGCAGGGATCGCATCATCCGCCAGGTCTCGGCCATCTTCGACACCCGCCGGCTGGGCTACGTCTCGTGCCTGGTCGCCGCCCGCACCTCGGCCGATCGCGCCGATGCCGCCGCCGAGGTGATCAACACCCACCCCGGCGTGACACACAACTACGAGCGCGAACACGACTTCAACATCTGGTTCACGGTCGGCATCCCACCCAACTCGCGGCTCGGCCTGGAGCGCACCGTCGAGCTGCTGGGCGAGATGGCGGAGGTCGACTCGATCCGGCCGCTGCCGGCACTGCGCTTCTTCAAGATCGGCGTCGACCTCGACATCCAGGGTGGGCGCGACCCCGGGGCGAAGCGGGCCAAGCGCGTCCCGACCGCCGTCGCGCCGCCGGCGGATGAGCTGACCGAGCGGGACATCGCCGCGGTGCGAGCGCTGCAGGGCGACCTGCGGACGGTGTCCGAGCCGTTCGCGGGCCCCGCCGAGCGAGGCGGATTCACCGTGGCCGAGCTGCTCGAGCGCGCGCAGCAGTTCCACGCCACCGGGCAGATGCGGCGGTTCGCGGCCGTGCTCTACCACCGCTCGGCCGGCTTCATCTACAACGGCATGGGCGTCTGGAAGGTGCCGGACGAGCGGGTCGACGAGATCGGCCAGCTGATGGCCGCCTACCGCGGCGTCTCTCACTGCTACCAGCGGCCGACGTATCCCGACTGGCCGTACAACCTGTTCTCGATGACGCACGGGCGCACCAAGCAGGAGTGCGAGGACGTGCTGGACGCGATCTCCGACGAGACCGGCCTGCGCGAGAGGATCACGCTCTACTCGACCAAGGAGTGGAAGAAGACGCGGCTCGTCTACTTCAGCCCCGACGCCGAGGAGTGGGAGCGCCAGCACGCGCCGGAGCTGCAGCCGGCCTGAGCGTGGTGGCCGGCGTCCGCATCGAGCGCGCGGCGGACGCCGACGCCGTTGCTGCCGCGGAGCCGCTGTTCGACGTCCCGGTCAAGCCCGAGGCGGTCGAGCGGTTTCTCTCGGATCCCACGCATCACCTTCTGGTCGCTCTGGAGTCGGGGCGCGCGGTGGGGTTCGTCAGCGGCGTCGAGCTGACGCATCCCGACAAGGGCACGGAGATGTTCCTGTACGAGCTGGCCGTGGACGAGGGTGCCCGCCGCCGTGGCATCGGCCGCGCCCTCGTGGGCGAGCTGGCTGGGTTGGCACGTGCGCGTGGCTGCTACGGCATGTGGGTGCTGACCGACGACGGCAACCCGGCCGCGCTGCGCACCTACCACGCGGCCGGCGGGACGCGCGAGTCGCCGGACGCGGTGCTGTTCAACTGGACGTTCGACTGACGAAGGTGATTACGAATGTTCCGGCGTGTCTGGTAGCTTCGCGTCGTGTCAAGGCTGACCTCAGTCGCCATCTTCATCTGGTTCCTCGGCATCGCCGCCTGGTTCGTGCCCTACACCTGGAGGAACGGGCGAGTGAACCGATCAGGACGGCCGCCGGCGTGGTGGCCATATGGAGACGCGGGCTGGCTGGCCTACCCTCGATTCCTACCAACGGCTTCGATAGGCACCTGCCTTGGAACCGCTTCTCTGGTCGTGACAGGAACGCCGAGTAACGCGTTGTTCTTCGCAATGCTTGCGTGCTTTCTTGTCGCCGGGTCCACCGTTGCGTTCAATCATCCGAAGCGTCTCGTGCCGCCCGCCCGCCGCGGCGATCCAGGGCTGCTCGCCAGCTGGTGGGGTGCCCTTCGCGCACGACTCCGCTGATCGGAGACTTGTTACGAGTTCCGAGCTTTCTTGTCGGAAGCGCGAGACGTTCTAACCTCACGCTCCATGCCCGCCCCGCGTTCTACCAGCATGAAGTTGCCGCCCTTTCAGCTGCTGCTCGACCGCCACTCCGGCGAGCTGTTCCGGTTCCTGGCCGCCTCGGTCGGGCCGGTGGACGCCGAGGATGCGTTTCAGGACACGTTCCTGTCCGCGCTGCGCGCGTACCCGAAACTGCGCGACGCCTCCAACCTGCGTGCCTGGCTGTTCCAGATCGCGCACCGAAAGGCGCTCGACGTGCACCGCGGACGTGCACGCCGGCCGCTGCCGGTGGAGGAGTTGCCCGAGGCGGCGACGACTGGGCGGGACGGGGAAGGCGAGCCGGAGCTGTGGCGGGCGGTCAGGCGGCTGCCAGACAAGCAGCGAACGGCGGTGTTCCTGAGGTTTGCCGCGGATCTGGACTACGCCCAGATCGGCGCGGCGCTCGAGTGCAGTGAGCCGGCGGCGCGGCAGAACGTGCGCGCGGGACTGGCGACGATACGGAAGGGGTGGGCACATGGATGAACGCGTGCGGGAGTTCGCGCGGCGAGCCCGGGCCGAGGGCCTGGTCGACGTCGCATACACCGAGACCGACTCGCCGGTGGGCCGGCTGCTGCTGGCGGCCACGCCGCGAGGGCTGGTGCGGGTGGCATTCGAGCGCGAGCAGCGCGACGAGCTGCTCGAGGAGCTGGCGGAGCGGCTGTCGCCGCGGGTGCTGGAGGCTGCCACCGAGCTGGACGAGGTGCGCCGGGAGCTGGACGAGTACTTCGAAGGCCGTCGGCACGAGTTCGACCTGCCGCTCGACTGGTCGCTGACGACGGGCGATTTTCGCCGCAAGATCCTCGAGCGGACGGCGCGCATCCCCTACGGCGAGACGGCGTCCTATCGCGACGTCGCGACCGCCGCCGGCAACGAGCGGGCGGTGCGCGCGGCGGGCACGGCGCTGGGCGCCAACCCGATCCCGATCGTCGTGCCCTGCCACCGCGTGCTGCGCACCGGCGGTGCGCTGGGCGGCTACGGCGGCGGGCTGAGCGCGAAGCGCTACCTGCTCGACCTCGAGTCGGGCCGCGCGCGAGTGGCATAAGCACGACCGCGCACCGTGCCAGGCAACGGCCGCAAGGCCGGTGCCTGGCACGATCGAGCTGCATCCAATTCTCGGTGGCGGACCGACAGTCGGTCGGCGTCCGGCCACCGCCGACCCTACGTCGCGGCTCGATGGTGCCCGGCACCGCGTTCCGCGTTGCCCGGCACGACCGGGGTCTGACCCCCCATCGAGCCGTAGCCGGCTACAGCTCGATCTCCAGCCCGTCGTAGGCCACCTCGGCCCCGCCGTCCAGCCACTGCTCCAGCTCCACGAAGGTGCCGGTGCGGTGGCCGATGTGCGTGAACAACGTTCGCTTTGCCTTCAGCCTGCGGGCGACCTCGACCCCCTCGCTGATCGGCATGTGCCCGCCTGGCCGCTGATCGCGGGTGGAGCCGTCCAGCATCAGCACGTCGGCGTCGCGCGCCAGCTTCGACTCCGGCGGCCCGCCGATGTCCGGGGCGTACACCAGCGTCGCCCCACTGGGAAACGTGAACCGGAACGCGACCGTGCGCGTGTTGTCCGAGTGGGACACGTCGAAGGCCTGCGCCACCAGCCCCTCGCCCAGCTCGAGCTTGACTCCCGGCGTGAGGTGCATGACTCGGAAGTCGAGTCGCGGGAACACCGCCCGCACACCCCGTTCGCACTCCTTGGTCATGTGCAGCGGCAGCCGGCCCAGCTTGGCCAGTGCGTGCAGCCCCAGGATGTGGTCGTAGTGGTGATGGGTGATCAGCACCGTCTCCGGCACGGCCGGCGCGCGCATCAGCTGGTGGTAGACGTCCGGGCCGGCGTCAACCAGCACCCGTCCGTCCAGCAGCAGCGATGACCGCAGGCGCGCGTCGCGCGGGTCGGAGGAGGTGCACTGCGGACAGTCGCAGCCCAGCCGCGGGATCGGCCAGGCCGCTCCGGAGCCCAGCACCAGCGCCTTCAGAGCTCGCGCTCCCACTTGGCATGGTGGCGCCGCGCCCAGTCACGGCGCACGCTGCCAAGCGTCATCCCGCGCAGCGAGTGGCGGGTGGAGGGGTTGAGCAGTGCGAGGTAGAGGTGGCCGATCACGAGCGGGATGGCAATGTACATCGCCACGTCGTGGATCAGGATCGCGCTGGTGCCGCGAAAGCGCGCGCTCGCCTCCTGGAGGTAGATCAGCACCCCGGTGAAGGTGAACACGACCATCAGGCCGGCGACAATCGCGGTGTTCAGCTTCTGGCCGGCGTTGAAGCGCCCCTGCGGCGGCTCCGCGCCGCGACGCGTGACCGACCAAGCCAGCCAGGCGCGGTCGTCCGAGTCGAAGCGGTCGATCTCGCGCTTGGCTGAGCGCAGCTCGACTGGATCCGAGCTCCAGATCAGCAGCACGCCGACCCAGAAGCCGAGTGCGGCGCCGAGATGGATCGCCTTCCACAGCTGCCGCTGCGCCGCCACCTCGGCCAGCGACGGCAGGTACAGGATCAGGCCGGTCGCGAGCATGACGAGGAACGAGACGGCCAGCAGCCAGTGCAGCGACTGCTCCGCCCCGCTGAACCGGCGCACGTAGCCGGGCGGCGGGTCAGTAGCCGTTGGAGCGCCCAACCCAGGCATCCACGTCGTAGCCGCGCTGCTCCCAGAAACCGGCGCTCAGCTTCGGCACCAGCTCGATGTGGGTCAGCCACTTGACGTTCTTGTAGCCGTACATCTCGGGGATCACCAGCCGCATCGGGGCGCCGTGGGCCTGGCTGAGCGGCTTGCCGCCCATCGAGTGGGCCAGCATCACCTGCGGCATGGTCGTCTGGGGGAAGGTGAGCGTGTCGACGTAGGGGTGCTCGAGCGAGATGAAGTTCGCGTACCTGGCCTCGCTGGTGGGCTTGGCCATGTCCCACAGCGCCTGCAGCCTGACGCCCTGCCAGCCGACGTGTCCCACCGACCAGCCGGTGACGCAGTGGAAGTCGGTCGTCTGCTTGGACTGGGGCAGCGCCATCACCTCGTCCCAGGTCAGCGACAGCGGCTGCTCGACCGCGCCCGAGACGACCAGCCGGTAGCTGGCCGGGTCGAAGGTCGGCCAGGGCGGGTTGACCGAGTAGATCCGCCAGCCGTCCGGCACCAGCGAGTGGAGGGCGTTCGGCACCACCGAGCCCAGCGGCGCGGCCGCGCGGGAGATGCGACCGCCCACGAACAGGCCGGCTACGCCGGTGCCGACCACGCCCAGGAAGACGCCTCGTCCCATTCGGATATCGCGCATCTCTGGGAAGTATGGTCGAGAGGCCGGAACGTGACGTGTTCGCCGACACCAGCCCCCGATTTCGTCACAATCCAGCAACGATCCGCCAACGACCGCCTCATGAGTGTTTGACTCCAATAATTGGCGCGCGGAGGCGATTGGCGCAACCAGGCGGGCGAGGTGTCACGATCGTGTGACGAGAGCGTCAATCCTGCGCGGGGAGTGTTTGACTCCAATCTGGCGCCAATAATCCGGGTGGGGTTGGCGGCCGCGGTAGATTTCACCGTATGGGGTCAGCTCCGATCAGCGCGTTCACGCCTGCCGTCCGAGGCTGGTTCGAAGCCTCGTTCGAACGGCCCACCAACGCCCAACTGCTGGGATGGCCGGCGATCGCCCGCGGCGAGCACACGCTGCTGCTCGCGCCCACCGGTTCGGGCAAGACGCTGGCCGCCTTCCTCTCGGCCCTGGACGGGATCGTGCGCGATCCCGAGCCGCGCG
>JAWVEC010000093.1:0-26855 GCA_033856975.1 Gaiellales bacterium | reverse complement strand
GATCTTCACGGTCATCACCAGCATCGCCATCATCATGGTCTACCTGGCCTACCTGCTGGTGACCGTGCCGATGCTGCAGAAGCGGCTGGCGGGTGAGTGGCAGCCATCTGCCGAGCACTTCTCGCTCGGCCAGTGGGGCATGCTCGTAAACGTGCTGGCGGTCGTCTACGGCGCCGGCATGGCGTTCAACCTGGCATGGCCGCGGAAGGACATCTACAACTTCGTGGCCCCGTTCCACTGGTACCTCCAGTACGGCGCCTACCTCTACATCGGCATCATCGCCGGTGCCGGCGGCCTCTACTACTACTTCGTGCAGAGGCACAAGACGGGCATCCTGCCCGAGCACGCCGCAGAGCCGGCGTTGTCGGCGCCGGCCCACGGCGGGCCGTAGCCGGATCACGATCCGCCTGCCGGTGGAGCTCGCCGCTCCACCGGCAGGCGACCGCGCCATGAACCCAGCAGACGACCTCGGCCGGCTCGCCCGCCGTGACGTGGCGGTGTTCGCGGCCGGCACCGCCGCGGCGGCCGCCGGCATCGCGCTGTTCGCGGTCTCGCGCGCCGGACTGGTGCGCCAGAATGCCGCCGCCGCGGTTGTGCTGATCCTGGCGCTGGTGGTCTGCACCCCCTGCCTGGCCTGGTGGACGGCGGGGCCGCCGAAGCTGCTGCGCTCGCGGCTGCTGGTGCTGGTGCCGGTGTTCCTGCTGGCCGGGCCCGCCCTGGCCTCGCTGCTGGTGCTGGGGGCGACAGTGACCGGCGCCTCGCTGGTGACCGGCTTGGCCGTTGTGGTGGGGCTGATCCTGGGCGTGCTGCTCGGCCCCCGCCGGCGGGCCTGACTCATCGGCGGCGCCCGGCCGCCTATCCTGCCAGCCATGAGTTCGACCTTCATCTACGCGATGCATCGCGTGAACAAGTTCCACGGTCCCGACAAGCAGGTGCTGTCGGAGATCTCGCTCTCGTTTCTGCCCGGCGCCAAGATCGGCGTGCTGGGGCCGAACGGAGCCGGCAAGTCGACGCTGCTTCGGATCATGGCCGGACTGGACGAGCCGTCGAACGGCACCGCCCAGCTGGCGCCCGGCGCGTCGGTCGGCTACCTGCCGCAGGAGCCGCAGCTGGACGAGACGCGGGACGTCCGCGGCAACGTCGAGCTGGGCGTCGCCGAGAAGCGCGAGCTGCTCGACCGCTTCAACCAGCTGTCCGCGAAGTTCGCGGAGCCGATGAGCGACGACGAGATGGCGGCGCTGCTCGAACAGCAGGGCGAGGTGCAGGATCGTATCGAACGATTGGGCGCCTGGGACCTCGACCGCGATCTGGACGTGGCCATGGACGCTCTGCGCTGTCCGCCGCCCGATGCCGATGTGAGCACGCTGTCCGGCGGCGAGCGGCGCCGGGTGGCGCTGTGTCGGCTGCTTCTGTCCTCGCCCGATCTGCTGCTGCTGGATGAGCCCACCAATCACCTCGACGCCGAGTCGGTGGCCTGGCTGGAGCAGTTCCTGGAGCGCTTCTCGGGCACCGTACTGGCCGTCACCCATGATCGCTACTTTCTCGACAACGTGGCCGGCTGGATCCTCGAGCTCGATCGCGGACGCGGCATCCCGTTTCAGGGCAACTACTCCTCCTGGCTGGAGCAGAAGGAGGCGCGGCTGGGCGTGGAGGAGAAGCAGGCCAGCGCCCGCCGCCGCACGCTGCAGCGCGAGCTGGAGTGGGTGCGGATGTCGCCGCGCGCCCGCCAGGCCAAGTCGAAGGCGCGGCTGGGGGCCTACGAGCAGCTGCTGGCCGAGGAGCAGAGCGTGAAGCTGGAGTCGGTGGAGATCCACATCCCGGCCGGCGAGCGGCTGGGCGACAAGGTTGTGGAGGCGCGCGGGCTCAGCAAGGGCTTCGGCGACCGGCTGCTGGTCGAGGAGATGAGCTTCTCGCTGCCGCCGGGCGGCATCGTGGGCGTGATCGGGCCGAACGGCGCCGGCAAGACGACGCTGTTTCGGATGATCGTCGGCCAGGAGCAGCCCGACTCGGGCACGCTCGAGATCGGCGACTCGGTGCGGGTTGCCTACGTCGACCAGGCCCGCGCCGACCTCGACCCCGGCCGCAGCGTGTGGCAGGAGGTGTCCGGCGGCCACGACCGGATCACCCTCGGCAAGCGCGAGATCTCGTCGCGAGCTTACGTCGCCTCGTTCAACTTCCGCGGATCGGATCAGCAGAAGCGCGTCGGCGACCTGTCAGGTGGAGAGCGAAACCGGCTCCACCTTGCCAAGCTGCTGCGCTCGGGCGGCAACCTGCTGCTGCTGGACGAGCCCACCAACGACCTCGACGTCGACACGCTGCGGGCGCTCGAAGACGCGCTGCTCGACTTCGCCGGTTGCGCCGTCGTGATCACCCATGATCGCTGGTTCCTCGACCGCGTGGCGACCCACATCCTGGCCTTCGAGGGCGACTCGCGGGCGGTCTGGTTCGAGGGCGCCTACGGCGAGTACGAGGCCGACCGCCGCCGCCGGCTGGGCGACGAGGCGGCGCAGCCGCATCGGATCAAGTACAAGCCGCTCGTGCGCGCCTGACCGACGCGCTGGGTGCAGCTCGGTGGTGCCGGGCAGCGGCCTCTCCGCCGCTGCCCGGCACCGAGCTGTGCTTACGCGGTCGCTCTCGTCGTCGCGGAGACGACCTGCTCGAGCGCGCCGCTGTGGACGTCGTAGATGTAGCCCGAGACCGGGATCGAGTCGTCCAGGTGCGGTGTGTCGAGGATCCGGTGGACGTCGTCGATGACGCTCTGGCGGAGATCGCTGAACGGCAGGAAGTCGATGTCCGAGGCATCGCTGCCGGCCTCGTCAGCCAGCTTCTTGCGTAGGTCGTCGTTGGAGAAGGTGACCATGCCGCAGTCGGTGTGGTGGATGACCGCGAACTCGTTGGTGCCGAGCAGCCGGGACGAGATGATCAGCGACCGGATCGCGTCGTCGGACGCGCGACCGCCGGCGTTTCGGATCATGTGTGCGTCGCCGATCTTGAGCCCCAGCGCCGGCTCGGGGTGGATACGTGCGTCCATGCAGGTCAGGATCGCGACGTGCCGCGCGGGCGGCATCGGCTTGCCGCCGTCTGCAAACGTTGCGGTGTACTCGCGGTTGGCCTCGATCATGCGGTCGAGCTCAGACATCCGGTCACCTCCATCAAGTGATTGCCGGACGCAAGAGTAGCGGCTTGGGATCCAGACTGGCGAAATATTTCGGCCGGCCTAGGCTCCGGCGGCCGCCCGGTACAGCTCCAGCACCGGACCCCAGCCCTCGTCGTAGCTGCTGCGAGCCTCGGCGCCGCGCTCCTCGCCGAGCAGCTGCCAGTCGCGATGCTCGACGTCCACCCGCGTCCGGTTCTCGGCCTCGGCCGTGAACCGCACCTCCACCTCGGACTCGGCCGGCGCGTCCGGGTTCACCTTCCAGGCCAACACCAGCCGGTGCGGCGGCTGCCAGGCGGTGATCGTCGCCCAGTGCGCCTTCTGGCCGCCGGCTGAGAGCTCGTACAGCTCGCCTCCGTCGCGCCCCTCCATCACCACGCGCTCCGCCTCGGGCCCGTGGATGGAGTGGGTGCGGAGCGGCCACCACTCCGTCATCCGGTTGGCGTAGACGTCGAACGCGCGCTCGACGCCGCAGTCGACGACGATCGACTTGGTGATCGGCGAGGTGTCCAGCTGCCTGGTGCTCATCGCGTCCCCCTCTCGTCGGGCCGCTCGGCGGCCGCTTTGAAGTCGGCCAGCCCGGCCTGCCAGAAAGTCTCCAGATAGCCGCGCAGCTGCTCCAGCCCTTGCGGGTCGAGCTCGTACAGCCGTCGCGTGCCGGCGCGGTGGTCTCGCACCAGGCCGGCCCGCTTCATGACCTGCAGGTGCTGCGAGACGGCCGGGCGGCTGACCGGCAGCTCGCCCGCGATCTCGCCCACCGCGCGCGCCCCGTCCTTGAGGCGCTCGAAGATCGCTCGCCGGGTGGGGTCGCCGAGTGCGTCCATGGCGGCTGCGTAAGTCATCGCTTACGTAAGCTACCGCTTACGCATATGCGTGTCAAGCGGTCGGGCTTTCAGGATGCCAGGCGGCGGATCGCGTGCACGCGGTTCATCGCGTCCAGCGCCGCAACCTTGTACGACTCGGCCAGCGTCGGGTAGTTGAACACCGCGTCGACCAGATGGTCGACAGTGCCGCCGGTGGTCATCAGCATCTGACCGATGTGCACCAGCTCGGTGGCGCCGGTGCCGAACACGTGCACGCCCAGCAGCGTGCTGTCCTCGGACGACACGAGCAGCTTGAGCATGCCGTGCGAGTCGCCCAAGATCTGGCCGCGGGCCAGCTCGCGGTAGCGCGAGATGCCGATCTCGTACGAGATCGAGGCGGCGGTCAGCTCCTCCTCGGTGCGGCCGACGTAGCTGATCTCGGGGATCGTGTAGATGCCGATCGGCATCGGGCCGCCCATCGAGTGTGTGGCCAGGCCAAAGGCGTCGCTGGCGGCAAGCCGGCCCTGCTCCATCGAGCTGGCCGCCAGGCTGGGAAAGCCGATCACGTCACCGACGGCATAGATGTGACGCACCTTGGTGCGATAGCGGGGGCCGACCGAGATCCGGCCGCGGCGGTCGGCCTCGAGTCCGGCGTGCTCCAGGCCGAGCCCGTCGGTCGCGCCCTGGCGGCCCGCCGAGTACAGCACGGCGTCGGCCGGGATCCGCTTGCCGCTGGCAAGATGGGTGATCGCGCCAGAGGGATGCTTCACGACACGCGTTACCGTCTCTGAGAAGCGGAACACCACCCCCAGGTCGCGCAGGTGGTACTGCAGCGCCTCGACGATCTGTGAGTCGCAGAACTCGAGCAGAGCCCGCCGCTGCTCGATCACGGTCACCTTGGTGCCGAGCGCCGCGAACATCGAGGCGTACTCGATGCCGATCACGCCCGCTCCCACCACCACCAGCGATGAGGGGATCCAGTCCAGGTTGAGGATGTCGTCCGAGTCGATGATGGTACGGCCGTCGAACTCGACGCTGGACGGGCGGGCCGGCCGGGTGCCGACGGCGATCACGACCTTGGAGCCCGAGATCGTCCGCGCCTCGCCGCTCTCGCCGTCGACGGCGACCCGGTGCGGGTCGACGAAGCGGGCGCTGCCGGTGACCATGGTGACGTGGTTTCGGCCGAGCTGGTTTCGCACCGTGTCCACCTCACGCTTGATCACGTGCTCGGTGCGCCAGAAGAGGTCGTGGCTGGTGATGTCCTGCTTGACGCGATAGCTCTGACCGTAGATGCCGCGCTGGCTCATCCCGGTCAGGTAGATGACGGCTTCGCGCAGCGTCTTTGACGGGATCGTGCCGGTGTTGATGCAGACGCCGCCCATCATGTGGCCGCGCTCGACCAGGGCGACACGGCGACCGAGTTTGGCCGCCTGGATGGCAGCTTTCTGGCCGGCCGGTCCCGAGCCGATCACGAGCAGGTCGTAGTCGTAGGCCACGGCTGCGTAATCGGCCGTGCCGGCGAGCTGTTGAGAGCGGCGGGGCGATACTGCGGCGGTGGAAGCGCTCGGCCAGATGCCCCGCGATCGCGAGATCCTGTCGCTCGCCCTGCCGGCGCTGGGCGCCCTGATTGCCGAGCCGCTGTACGTGCTGGGAGACACGGCCATCGTCGGGCACCTGGGCACCGTCTCGCTGGCCGGACTGGCGGTGGCCGGTTTGCTGCTGTCGGAGCTGCTCGGCTTCACCACCTTCCTCGAGTACGGCACCACCTCGCGGGCGGCGCGGCTGTACGGCGCGGGCGACCGGCGGGCGGCGCTCGACGTCGGCGTCCAGGCGACCTGGCTTGCGCTGGCGATGGGGGTGCTGATGGTGGTGGTGATCGAGCTGGTGGCGGCTCCCGCGGTGCAGCTGGTGGCGGGCGGCTCGACACCGGCCGCAGCGGAGGGCCTGATCTGGCTTCGGATCGCGGCGCTGGGGTCGCCGTTCGTGCTCGTGACCGCCGCCGCCCAGGGATGGTTGCGCGGGTTCCAGGACACGCGCACGCCACTGTACGTGCTGGCCGCGGCCAATCTGGCCAGCATCTCGTTGTCGCTGCTGCTGATCCGCGGGCTGGGCTTCGGCATCGAGGGCTCCGCGATCGCGAACGTGGTCGCACAGGCGGCTTCGGGGCTGCTGTTCCTGGTACTGCTCGTGCGCCGGGGCGCGCCGCTGGCGCCGAGCTGGCAGAGGATCCGAGCGCAGCTTCGGGCGGCCGGCGACCTGTCCGTGCGCACGCTGGCCTTCATGGTCGCCTTCACCGTGGCGGCCGGCGTCGCAGCCCGGATGGGCGATGCGCAGCTCGCCGCCCACCAGATCGGCGTCCAGATCTGGGTGTTCTGCGCGCTGTTCCTGGACTCGACCGCGATTGCCGCCCAGGCCCTGATCGGGAGGCTGCTGGGGGCGGGAGCGACCGAGGTCGCGGCGCGGCTGGCACGGCGGTTGCTGATCGCCGGGCTCGGCCTCGGCCTGTCCTTCGCGGCTGTCCTGCTGGCCGGCCACGCGCTGCTGCCCGCGATCTTCTCGGGCGACCCGGCCGTGCGCGGCCAGGCCGCCCACCTATGGCCCTGGCTGGTGCTGATGATGCCGGTCAACGGCGTCCTGTTCGCGCTGGACGGGGTGCTGCTGGGCGCAGGCGACCTGCGCTTCATGCGCAACGTGACGGTGGTGGGCGCGCTGCTCGGCTACCTGCCGCTGACCGTGGCCACGGCGCACTTCGGCTGGGGGCTGATGGGCATCTGGCTGGGGCTGTCAGCCTTCATCTGGATCCGGTTCGCGGTCGGCATGGCGCGCTGGGCGGGCCGGCGCTGGCTGGTGGGCGGCGCGCGGATGGTGGACGAGGCGGTCTAGGAGTTAGGAGGTGCGTGCGCGCACCAGATCGGCCGACCGCTCGCCGATCATGAACGTGGCCACCATAGGATTGACGGTGGGCATGCTCGGGAAGATCGAGCCATCGGCGATGCTCAGGCCCTCGACGCCGCGCACGCGCAGCTCGGGATCGACCACGGCGGTGTCGTCGGAGGCGGCGCCCATCTTGCAGGTGCCGCTGGGGTGGTACACGGTGTGGTGCACCGCCCGGCCGTAGGTCGACAGATCTGCGTCGCTGGTGATGTCCGGCCCGGGTGCCACCTCTCGCTTCAGCCAGCTCTTGAAGGGCTCGGTTGCGGCTACCTCGCGGGCGATCTTGAGGCCGTCCACGATCGTCTGCTCGTCGTAGCCCTCGGGGTCGGTGAAGTACTGGAAGTCGAGCGCCGGCTTGACGTGAGGGTTGTCCGACAGCAGCCACATCCGCCCCACCGAGCGTGAGCGGGGGATGTTCGGAGTCATGCAGATGACGTGATCGGGCACCGGGTATCCCAGCCGCTCGGTGTTGAACGTGAAGGGCATCTGATACGTGTGGTACATCAGGTCGGGCCGGTCGTCCTTGCCCAGCCGGTTGACGAACAGCGCGCAGTCGGCGTCCATCGCACCCTCCGGCGGCATCGGCCGGTTCAGCTCCCAGATGATGATCGATTCCGGGTGGTCGATCAGGTTCTCGCCGACGCCCGGCAGGTCGTGCTGAACCTCGATGCCGAGAGCGCGCAGGTCGTCCGACCGCCCGATGCCTGACAGCAGCAGCAGCCGCGGGGTGTCGATCGAGCCGCCGCAGACGACGATCTCGCGCTCGGCACGAATGTCGCCGGTGTCGGTGCTGACCGAGACCGCGCGGCCGTTCTCGAGGTTGACCCGGCGCACCCAGGTCTCGGTGCGGATGTCGAGATTGGGGCGAGTGCCCATGATCGGATGCAGGTAGGCGACGCTGGACGACGAGCGCACGCCGGTGGCCGGGTCGTAGCCGACGTCCAGGAATCCGGCGCCGTCGGGGAACGGGCCGGCGTTCCAGTCCGGGTTCGCCTGGACGCCGGCGGCCTTCGCTGCGGAGGGGATCCAGTCCTCCAGGAGCGCGTTGCGGTCCTTCTCGGCCACGATCTGGTGCTTGGTCAGCAGCCGCTGGTAGTAGGGCTCCATCGTCTCGGCACCCCAACCCTCAGCGCCCCGGTCGACCCAGTCCTGCCAGTCGCCGGGGAAGGGCTTGAAGTAGATCTGGGTGTTGTGCGACGAGCATCCGCCCAGCACCGCCGCCCGCGAATGCACGATGTGCGCGTTGCCGTGCGGCTGAAGCGTCGTCGTGTAGGCGAGGTCGATCGGACCTTCCAGCAGCGAGAGCCAGCGCCGCAGCTGGAGCACGTCATCCATTCCGACGTCACTCGGCCCCGCCTCGATCAGGCAGACGGTGACCGAGGCGTCTTCGGACAGCCGCGCGGCGACGATCGCGCCGGCCGTTCCGCCGCCCACAACCACATAGTCATACGACTCGCCGCTTGCCATCATCCGGTGCGATCATACAGACAGGGACCCCCCAATCGGGGTACGCACGCCGACCGCGACGTGTGCAACTCTACGGGGCGAGAGAGGGAAGGGGTCTGAAGAAGCTGGCACCGAAGGTTCCATCGGATGGAAGTAGGACCGTGCTCACGTCTTCGCGTGGCATGGGTGCTTCTGCGCTGCTCGGAATAGCGGTTGTGGCCAGCTATGCCGCGCTGGGAGCCGTTGCCCTGCACGGGTTCGGTGTCAGCGGCCTGCTCGGGTTTCCCGGCCGCGCGATCGACGCCATCGTGCAGGTGAACGCGGCCCCCTTCAAGGAGGGGTCGGGTGGTTACGGAAACCCCGGCACTCAACCGTCCAGCGGCAGCCCGGGCACGGGCTCGCCGGCCGGCTCTCCCTCGAGCGGCTTCGGCGGCGGCGGCGGCGATACGGGCAGCGGCGGGCCGCCGGCACCGCGGCCAAACCCCGGGCCTGGACCCAACCCCAATCCGAACCCCGGCCCCAACCCCAATCCTGGCCCTGGCCCTGGCCCCCATCATGGCGGCCATGGCGGCGGTGACGGCGGCGGGCCGGAATCTCATCATCACCACCACCACCAGCACCAGCACCGCGACAACCGCTGCATCGAGCACGCCCGCGGGCATGATCATCGCTGCGTCAAGCACTCCTCGCACGATCGTGGCCGTTCGGGTCACGATGGCCGCTCCCGCCACCAGCATGGCGGCCAGTCGTCTCACCATCGCCACACCGGCAATGGCCATCGCCACCACGCGGCCGGCCGCTCACACCATCACCGGCACGCGCACAACAAGGGCCACTCGGGCCATCCCAAGCACGTCCACCACAAGACGGCGGGTCACAGCACCCACGCGAATCGCCATCACACAGGCGACTCCCGCGACAAGGACTAGATCGCCTCGACCCGCTCCACGTACCACACGATCCACGCGCCCTCGGTCTTCTCTGTCTGAACCACACGCGCGCCGGGCGGGAACGGCACCTCGCAGAACTCGCGCGACAGCCCGCGGACGCCGCCGATCTCCTCGCGGTTGACCATCATGAACGGGATCACGATGCGCGACAGAACCGCGACCGCGGAGCCTTCAAAGTTTGGGGATGGGGTCTGCATGTCGTCTCGTTCGCCGTCGCCCCTCACTATCCTGGCCCGGTGAGCGACGACTTCACCGTCCGCACGCTGGCCGAAGCTCTGGCAGGCTTTCGGCCGGCTCACGTGACGACGCCACGCCGGGTCGCGCTGGCCGAGGCGGCCGGCCTGGCGGCCGCGCGTGACGTGCACTCGCCCCGCGATCTGCCCGGGTTCACCCGCAGCGCGGTGGACGGGTTCGCGGTGCGGTCGGCCGACACCCGCGCGGCCGGGGAGCAAGCTCCCTGCCTGCTCGAAGTGGCCGGGGCGGTCAGCATCGGCCGCGAATCGGGCCTCGTGCTCGCGCCCGGCCAGGCGATCGAGATTCCCACCGGCGGCGCCGTGCCGGCTGGCGCGGACGCGGTCGTGATGATCGAGCAAACCACGCCGGCCGGCGGCTACCGCGTCGCGCTCACACGCGCCGCTCGCCCCGGAGACAACGTCGTCAAACCGGACGACGACGTCGCCAGCGGCGGGCTGCTGATCCGTACGGGACGCGTCGTGCGCCCCCACGACGTCGGCCTGTTGGCGTCCGCCGGCGTGACGGAGCTCGAGGTGCACCCGAGGCCGAGCGTGGCGATCGTCTCGACAGGCGACGAGCTGGTCGCCGCCGAACGGGAGCCCGGGCCGGCCGAGGTGCGCGATGCCAACGCCCCGGCGCTGGCGGCGCTGGTGGCGGAGCTGGGCGGTGCCGCCGTTGCGATGGGCATCGTGCCCGACGATCCGGCGGCGCTGGAGGCCGTCTGTCGCGACGCGCTGGGGGGCTGCGACCTGCTCGTGATCTCGGCCGGATCCTCGGTCGGCGCCCGTGACGCCACCGCCCGAGTGGTCGGCCGTCTCGGTCCGCCCGGCATCTGGTGCCACGGGCTCGCGATCAGGCCGGGCCGTCCCACCCTACTGGCCGAGGTGATGGGCCGGCCGCTGATCGGGCTCCCGGGCAACCCCGTCTCGGCGCTGGTGGTGATGCGGCTGATCGCTGGTCGCCTGATTGCCGGGCTGGCCGGGCGCGATCGCCCCTCGCCGCAGCCGGTCTCGGCGGCCACGCTGGCGGGCGCCATCGCCTCGGCGGCCGGCCGGCTGGACGTCGTCCAGGTGGCGCTGCAGGGGGACGTGGCGACGCCGCTGTTTGGAAAGGCCGCGCGCCTCTCGGTGCTGGGGCGAGCGGACGGCTACCTGCTGGTGCCCGAGGCCGTGACTGAGCTGCCCGAGGGTGCGCGGGTCGAGGTCGAGCTCTACCGATAGCTAGGGGTGCCCGCTTTCCGGCGGCGGCGGGCCCGGTGTATCGTGCAGGCGTGGAACGCTGGCACATCCCCTCGATCGAGGCCGACGGGCGGCGCGAGCCGCGGGTTCTGTTCTCGTGCCGCGAGGCGCGGGCGGTCGTGATCGATCTGCGCGACGGCGAGGGCCTGGGCGAGCACAGCGTGCACGAGCGCGCCGTGCTCCAGGTGATCGACGGCCGCATCGACGTGATCGTGGCCGAGGCCACCACCTCGTGCGATGCCGGGACGCTGATCACGTTCGAGCCGGGCGAGCGGCATGCGGTCACGGCGCGCGGTGACGCGCGCGTGCTGCTGATGCTGTCCCCATGGCCGGGAGCTGGCCACTTCCCCGCCGGCGCCGCGGTCGACGCGGCACGCATGCCCGCAAACGCCACCGCCCAGCCGCTCTGAGCCGACCACCAATCCTCCTCAAATCGGCGCCAATCCGATTCGGCCGGCTCGCGGTAGCGTTCGTGACCAAACCGGCCATCTTCAAAGGAGCGTCATGGACACCGATGTGACACGAACCGAGCAGGAGTGGCAGCAGCTGCTGACTCCCGAGCAGTATCAGGTGCTGCGCCAGAAGGGCACCGAGCGCCCGTTCTCGGGCCGCTACGTGGATTCGAAGCAGGACGGCGTCTACCGTTGCGTCGCGTGTGGCAACGAGCTGTTCGATGCCGACGCCAAGTTCGAGTCCGGCACCGGCTGGCCCAGCTTCTGCGAGCCGGCCAACCGCCAGAACGTCACGCTCGAGACCGACGCCAGCCACGGCATGGTGCGAACCGAGGTCAGCTGTGCCCGCTGCGGCTCGCACCTCGGCCACGTGTTCGACGACGGCCCGGCCGAGACCGGCAAGCGCTACTGCATCAACTCCGTCGCCCTCGACCTCGAGCCGCGCTGAGCTCTCAGAACTGGTTTCAGCCGGGAGGAGTTGCGTGACGATCGGCGAAAGGCGTCATCTCCAGAGATGAGCATGATGCCGACACGACCCCGTGACCTGAGCCGCGACGAGCACCTGTGGCTGCGCTACCTGATCGCCGACCTCGAGGGTGACGCGGAGCGTATGCGACGCGTCGGCCACGTGCTCGACGGTCGGCGGATGCTCACCGCGGGTCGAGAGCGAGTGCCGCGGGCACCTCGTCGAGCGCCGTGACCAGCCGCGCGCCCTGCGGCTGAGGCTCGTCCCGGCGCCGGTACCAGATCGCCGCGGCCATTCCCGCCGCGAGCGCGCCCGCGATGTCGGTCTGCGGCGTGTCGCCGACCATCGCCACCTGGGAGGCGGCCAGCCCGATCATCGCCGCCGCCCGCCGGAACGCCTCGGCGGCTGGCTTGGCGACGCCCAGCTCAGCCGAGATCGCGATCGAGTCGATGCTCGACGCCAGCCCCGAGGCCTCCAGCTTCATCCGCTGGTGGGTGGACGGGCCGTTGGTCAGCACGCCGATCGCGAGCCCCCGGCCGCGCAGG
Source organism: Gaiellales bacterium (assembly GCA_033856975.1). Classification (GTDB taxonomy): domain Bacteria; phylum Actinomycetota; class Thermoleophilia; order Gaiellales; family JAICJC01; genus JAICYJ01. Next base: position 14,633 of record JAWVEC010000093.1, on the reverse strand, counting down.
TCGCCCAGCAGCCGCTCCGCGCCGGGCAGCGGCCGCACCAGGGCCATGTTCCGGTCGCTGGTGTGCGCGTACTCCTCGATCAGCTCGTCGCTGGGCTCGGCCCATGGCGCCAGCACCGACCGTAGGCGCTCGCGCTGGTAGTCGCGGTACGTGACCGCCCCGGTGTCGACGGCGGCTGCGCGGTTGGCCCTGGTGTGCGCTCGGTAGCGGCGCTCGAAGCCGTCCATGTCCACCTCTGGCAGCCGCCCGCCGATCAGGTCCCGCACCGCCGTCCAGCGTCCCCGCTCGGCGGTGGCGGTGTCGATCAGCGTGCCGTCCAGATCGAACAGAACGCCACCGATCACGCGTTCAACCGTGCGCCGAGCGCGATCACGTCCGCCTCGACCAGCGGCGTCGTCGGGTCGGCCGCAAGCGGCGCGCCGTTCAGCGTGGCGGCCGTTCCGGCGGCCGGCTCGCCGGTGGCGTGTGCGGCATCCATCGCGCGACCCAGCGTCGCCGCCCGCACCGTGGTGCGGGCAAAGCCCAGCCGCCGGCGAAGCTCGCCGTGCAGCTCGACGACGACCTCCGGCTCGGGCTCCGCCAGCGCGTCGCGGTACTGCCCGGGGGTGTTCACGTTTCGCAGCGAGCTGGCCTCGGCCAGCTCGTCTCCCTCCAGCCGGCGCACGCGCGGGCCATCCAGCAGCGCCATCGCCCGCAGCTGCCCGTCAAGCAGCAGCCGCTCGACGCGGGGCAGCAGCGACAGCCGGTAGACGGCCTCGAGCGGATGCTCGCGGCCGTCGGCGACGGGCACCGCCACGTCGTGTCCGTCAAGCGCGGCAGCCAGGCCGCGCACGAAATCGGGGTGCAGCATGGGCACGTCGGTGGCCGAGACGAACACCGCCTCACAGCGACCCTGGACGGCACGCATGCCGGCTGCGATGCCCTCAACCGGCCCTCGGCCGGCCCTGGCGTCGGCCACCCACTCGACCTCGGGCAGATCGGGCAGCGCCTGCCCCTCGGCGTGCACCACCACCACCGGCTCGGCCACGCGTTGCAGGATCCCGCTCACGCGCCGCAGCATCGTCGATCCGTGCCACTCGAGCAGCGCCTTCTCGGCTCCCATCCGGCTCGAGCGCCCCCCGGCCAGGACGATCGCGCCCAGTCGCGGCTCGGCCGGCGTCACCGGCTGAGCTCACGGCCGCGCCGTCGCAGCACCCGCTCGTCGCCGATCCTGCGCGTCACGCCCTCGGCATCCAGCGCCTCCAGCAGCGCCTGGGCGTAGCGTCGCGAGCAGCCGAGCCGGTCGCGAAGCTGTGCCAGCGTGATCGCGCCGTGGGCGGTGGCTATCTCGACCGTGGCCGCGCGGGCCTCGGCGTAGGCCGCGGCCGTGAACGCGAGCTCGCGCCCGGCCGGCACGATCCGCCCCTCGCCGGCCAGATGGGCGGCCGCCTCCCGCTCGGATGCTGCCAGCGGGCCGGGCGAGAAGGGCGTGGCGGCGAGCCGCTGGAACAGCTGCTCGGCCCCCTCCGGCGAGGGCGCCGGCCGGGGCGTCGCGGCCGGGGCGGGAACGGCTGCCGGCTCCGGCTCCAGTCCACTGCGGGTCGGCGCCGGGTCGAGCACGGTGCCGCCGGCAATGGTCGCGGCAGGAGCGGTCAGCCGGATCACGACATGGTCACCGGTCACCGCGGACAGGGGCCGCTCCAGCCGCAGCTGGGCGCGCCCGCCCGCCCCGGCTGCGATCTCGCTGCCGCCGCGCACGATCACGCGCGCCGGCGTCTCGGACGTGCCGTGGTGCACGGTCACGCGCGCGCCGCTTCGCAGGTTGCGGGGGGCCTGCGGCAGCACCGCCAGGCTGCATTCGAGCCGGAACGACGACGGCATCGCGCCCGCCGTGGCCAGCGCGTCTCCGCGCCGCACGTGCGACCGCTCGACGCCGGCCAGCGCCACGGCGACCCGCTGTCCCGCGGCTGCGCTCTGCACCGCCTGGTCGTGCACCTGCACGCTGCGCACCCGTGCCGGGCGGCCACCCGGCTCGATCGCGAGCTCGTCACCGGCCGAGATGCTGCCCGACCACAGCGTCCCGGTCACGACCGTGCCGATGCCGCGCAGCGTGAACACGCGGTCGATCGGCAGCCGCACCGGGCCGCCGCCGGCGGCCGCCGTGACGCCGGCGACGCAGCGGTCGAGCTCGGCGCGCAGCTCGTCCAGCCCCAGGCCGTTGCGAGCAGAGACCTCGACCACGGGCACGCCCGGCAGCAGCTGCTCGATCTGCATCCGCGCCAGCAGGGCGGTGTCGTCATCGACCAGGTCGCGCTTGGTCAGCGCCACCACGCCGCTTCTGAGACCGAGCAGCCGCAGGATCGCGACGTGCTCGGTGGTCTGTGGCATCACGCCGTCGTCGCACGCCACCGCCAGCAGGAAGATGTCGATGCCGGTCGCGCCGGCCAGCATCGTCCGTACGAACCGCTCGTGCCCGGGCACGTCGACCACCGACAGGCGGCGTCCGGAGGGCAGTTCGAGCGGCGCGTAGCCGAGCTCGATCGAGATGCCGCGCGACTTCTCCTGGGGCAGCCGGTCGGTGTCGACGCCGGTCAGCGCCGCCACCAGCGCCGTCTTGCCGTGATCGATGTGGCCGGCGGTGCCGAGCGTGAGCGGCCGCGGCTCGCTCACGGCAGGATCAGGTCGCACTCGGCATCGCTGAGCGTGCGGCAGTCGAGCAGCACGCGCCCCTCCTGGACGCGCGCCACCACCGGCGGATCGCCGTCACGGAGCCGGCGCGCCAGCTCGTCTCCGCCATCCAGCGAGCACGCGAAGCTGTCCAGCTCGAGCAGCGGCAGGGCGCCGCCGCCGACCCGGGCATGAGTCGCCGTCAGCTCTCCACCCAGCCGTGCCGCCAGCCGCTCGGCGCGCAGCCGCACCGCCTCGATCGGCTCGGCAGCCGCCGCCAGCACCGGGATCTCGCGCAGCGCCCGCGCCGGGTGCCGGTACAGCTCGAGCGTCGCCTCAAGCGCCGCCAGCGAGAGCTTGTCGATGCGCAGCGCCCGCGCAAGCGGATGCCGCTTGACCCGGGCGACGGCGTCGGCGGTACCGACCACGATCCCGGCCTGGGGGCCGCCCAACAGCTTGTCGCCCGAGAAGCACACCAGCGAGGCGCCGGCCTCCACGCTCGACCTCGCGGTCGGCTCGTCCAGCAGCTGTGGCAGGTCGAGCAGTGCCCCCGAGCCGAGGTCGTCGATCAGGGCGATGCCGTGCTCGGCCGACAGCAGCGCCAGCTCCTCCAGCGACACCCGCGCGGTGAATCCGACCATGCGGAAGTTGCTCTGGTGGACGCGCATGATCGCCCGTGTCTCGGCCGTGATGGCTCGCCGGTAGTCGGCCGGCGCGGTGCGGTTGGTGGTGCCGACCTCGATCAGCCGGGCACCCGACTGGGCGAGGATGTCCGGGATCCGGAACCCGTCACCGATCTCGATCAGCTCGCCGCGGCTGATCAGCACCTCGCCGTCACCGGCCATCGCTGCCAGGCACAGCAGCATCGCGGCCGCGTTGTTGTTGACCGCCAGCCCCGCCTCCGCCCCGGTCAGCTCGGCCAGGAGCGGCGAGAGATGGTCATGCCGCGAGCCGCGGCCGCCGGAGGCCAGGTCGTACTCGAGCGTCGAGTAGCCGGACGCCACCGATCGCACCCGATCCAGCGCCGCTTCGGCCAGCGGCGCCCGGCCGAGGTTGGTGTGGACGATCACCCCGGTCGCATTCAGCACCGGCCGCAGGCTGGGCGGCCGGGCGAGTGCGGCCTGCGCCGCGTCCAGCAGCTGGTCGGCCGTGCAGCCTCCACCCGCGGCGCGGCACGCGTCAAGCGCCGCGCGAAGCGCGCTCACCACGGCCGCCCGCCCATGCTGAGCGGAGAGAGCCGCCGCTCGCTCGCTGCGCGCGAGCGCATCGACCGAGGGCAGATCGCGTAGCGGATTGGTCGTCACACCATCGATTGTAGGGTGTGCCGGTGGCAACCAGGCGGCCCCCGCTCTACTCCCTGCAGGCCGGGCGGCGCCGGCATCGCCGGCCGACCGGCTTGGTCGTGCTCCTGGCCGCGACGCTGGTCGCAGTGCTGCTACTGGTGATCGGCGCCGGAGTGGTGCTGTGGAGGCTGCTGCCGCTGCTCGATCACGGCGCCGGCAGGATCCCGCCGTCGGCGCTGACCGGGGTCGCCCCGGTGTCCGGCGGGCAAGGCGGGGGGCTGTCTCCGATGCGCGCCGCCGGGGCATCGCGCAAGCCGGTTCCGGGCGTCACCGCGGCAGCCGCGATCGTTCTCGACGCCGGCAGCGGCCGGGTGCTGTGGGCCCGCCGGGCGCACAGCCACAGGCCGGTGGCCAGCCTCACCAAGCTGATGACGGTGCTGCTTGCCGAGCGAACGGGTGGGCTGTCCCGCGCATTCACGATCACCCCCGCGATGACGGGTGAGCAGGGCTACACGCTCGGCCTGCGGGCCGGGCAGCGGGTGACGGTGCGAGACATGCTGGCGGCCACTCTGATCGCCTCGGCGAACGACGCGGCCGATGCCCTGGCCGTGCGGAGGTCGCGATCGCTGACCGCCTTCGTCAGCCTGATGAACCGCGAGGCGCACCGGCTGCGGCTGTCGGACACCCACTTCTCGAATCCCAGCGGCATCATCGACAGCGGCAACTCGAGCTCGGCCTGGGACATGGCCGATCTGACCCGCCACGTGCTCAAGCAGGCGGTGCTGCGCCGGCTGGTGGGGGAGAAGGTCTACCGGCGAGGCGACGGCGGCACCTTCGTCAGCCGAAACGAGCTGCTGTGGACGTATACCGACGCGATCGGTGTCAAGACGGGAAGCACGACGCTGGCCGGGGACTGCCTTGCGGCCGCGGCTCGCCGCAACGGCCACACCCTGATCGCGGTGGTGCTGGGCGCCCATGGCGATGAGTTCGATGAGGGGGCGAAACTGCTCGACCTCGGCTTCCGCAGGCTGTCCGGTTGAGCGACGGCCTGTTCGACGGCTACCAGATCCTCGCCCCGCCGTTCGGCCCGGATGACGGGCGGGAGCTGGCGCGAGAGCTGTTCGGGATGGCGGGTGAGCCGCTCGAGCTGGGCAGCCACCAGGACCGCAACTTCCGCATCACCGCGCCGGACGGCCGCCGCGCGGTGCTGAAGATCGCCAATCCATACTTCGGCCTCGGCTCGCTGGAGATGCAGAATGCCGGCATGGCGCTGGCGGCAGCGGCCGGCCTGCCGTTCCAGACGCCGAGCCCGCTTCCGGCGCTTGACGGCAGCCTGATCGTGGCCGTCGAGCGTGGTGGCGAGACCTACCACGTGCGGCTGGTCAGCTACATCGAGGGCCTGCCGCTGACCGAGGCGGGGCATCTCACCAGGAGCGTGCGCGCCGCTATGGGAGGCATCGCCGCGGGCATTGCGGCGGCCCTCGCCGAGTTCGATCACGCCGCCGCCGACCGCGTCCTGCAGTGGGACGTGCGCCACGCCCGGGCGGTGGTTGACGGCCTGCTGTGCCACGTCCGCGATCCCGCCCGGCGCGCCCTCGTGGATCGTGCGATGGCGGTGCACGACGACGCCCTCGAGCGGCTCGCGGGGCAGCTGCGGCGGCAGGTGATCCACGGCGACGTGACCGACTACAACATGATCGGCCGTCGAGACGCCGGCGGTGGGCTGGTGCCTCACGGGTTGATCGACTTCGGCGACATGACCCGCAGCTACCTGGTCGGCGAGGCGGCGGTGCTGGCGACGGCCGCGATCTCGCACGACCGCGACCAGGCGCTGGAGGTGCTGGTCGACATCGCCGCCGCCTTCCACGCCGGCCTGCCGCTGTCAGAGGCCGAGCTGGCGGCTCTCTTCCCGCTGGTGCTGGGACGCGCGGCGCTGTCGGCCGTCTCGACCGAGCAGCAGGCCGCGCTTGAGCCCGACAACCCGTACGCTGTCGGCCTGATCGAGTCGGACTGGGGCGCGCTGGCCGCGGTGGCGGAGCTGCCCGCGGAGCTGGCCGAGGCTTCGCTGCGCGCGGCCTGCGGCCTCGAGCCTCGCGGCCGGTGACCGGCGGTCAGAAGGTGCGGTGCAGGTAGCTGACGTCCATGCCCAGCACCAGCAGGCCGACCAGCAGCAGGTAGACGGCGCTGATCGTGAGCCGCTGGCCGAGCGTGACCGCGTGGTAGAGCCGCGACTCCGGCTCGTGGCGATGCTCCCACCGGTGCCATAGCTCGCGCACACCGAGGGCGACGATCAGGAGCAGGATCAGGCTGTGGTGCCAGAAGAACAGGGCGGCGACCGCGAACAGCCCCACGAACCAGAACGCCGGATGCACGGCGGCCACCGCGCGGCCGCCGTCCAGCGGCAGCAGCGGGATCAGGTTGAACAGATTCAGGAAGAATCCGGTGTAGGCCAGCGCCCGCAGCAGATCGCTGTCGAGGGCAACGCCGGCCCCCAGGCAGACTGCCGCGCCCAGCGAACCCAGCACCGGTCCGGCCAGACCCACCTTGGCCTCCACCCAGGCGTTCTTGGGCAGCTCCTTCATGCCCACCACGGCGCCCAGGAAGGGGATGAACAGGGGCGCGGTGGCCGGCACGCCCTCCCTCCGAAGCTGGATCACGTGCCCGAACTCGTGCACGAACAGAAGCAGCGTGAAGCCGACCCCGAACCGCCAGCCCCAGATGCTGGCGTAGGCCGCCACCGAGACCAGGAAGGTGATGCCGGTGGCCAGGAACTTGATGTTCTTGACCGCGATCAGCAGCGGTCCCGCCACCTTCCAGATCAGCAGGCCGATCCCGGCCAGCGGCGCCAGCAGCCGCCGCAACCAGTGCTGGCGCGGCGGCGCGGGCGGCTCGATCGACGCCGGCGGGGTGGGATCGAAGTGGCCGGGATCCCAGCTCATCCCGATCCCTCCCGTCCGATCCACTCCTCGCCGCCCTCGAACACCTCTTTCTTCCACACCGGCACCGTCTGCTTGAGCGTGTCGATCGCCTCCCGGCAGGCCTCCATGGCCGCGCCGCGATGTGCCGCCGAGACGGCGATCATGACGCTCGCCTCGCCGATCGGGACGTGGCCGGTGCGGTGCGCCATCGCGACCTGCTTGACGTCGTGGGCGGCCGTCACGGCGGCGGCGATCTTGGCCATCTCGGCCTCGGCCATCTCGGGATAGGCGTCGTACTCGAGGTGGCTGACGGTGCGACCACGGCTGCTGCGGCGGGTGGTGCCGACGAAGGTCGCGATCGCGCCCGCGTCGGGGTCGCTGACCTCGGCCACCAGGGCGGCCAGGTCGAGCGGCTCGGCCTGGACGCGGAAGCCGCCGCCCGAGACGGGCGGGATCACCGCCACCTCGTCGCCGTCGGCCAGCGGCTGGTCGCGGGCCGCGTACTCGCGATTCCGGGCGTAGGCCAGGCCGGGCGGTTCGTCGCCGATGTCGAGCGCCGGCCACACGTCGGCCACGCGCGCGCCCGCCGCCAGCTGTAGCTCGCGGTGCCCGCCGCCGGCGCGCTCGCGCAGCGCCGCGAAAAGCTTCACGGTGATCCTCATGTAGGTACGGTAGCCGCTTGGAATTTCGCGCATCTTGCGGACTTTTCGACGCGCGGACGCGCACACCCGCCCAGCTGGTGTGTACGTTTCTGGCACAGAGTCCCGGTCGCAGATGCGACACCGCTGGAGACTCGGGAAGGCCGGTTCGCCGGGCGCCCGAGTCGAGGATGGCGGTGAGCGCGGCAGCCGGGGCTCTTCTTGTCATCCGGCCGGTAGGATCAGCCGCACATGGCGGCCTCCGATCAGCGGCGCAACGACTCCGGCATCCCGATCGCGCCGTACTACACGATTGCGGACGGCAGCACGAAGCCCGACCCCGGCAGCTACCCGTACACGCGCGGCGTGCACGCGGACGGCTACCGCCGGCGGCCGTGGACGATGCGCCAGTACGCCGGCTTCTCGTCCGCCGAGGAGACCAACCGCCGATTCCACCTGCTGCTCGATCGCGGCCAGACCGGTCTCTCGGTCGCTTTCGACCTGCCCACCCAGCTCGGCCTTGACTCGGATCACCCGCTCTCGCTGGGCGAGGTCGGCCGTACCGGGGTGGCGATCGACTCGATCGAGGACATGCGGCTGCTGCTGGACGGCATCCCGCTGGGCGAGGTCTCGACCTCGATGACGATCAATGCTCCCGGCTCGCTGCTGCTGCTGCTGTACGAGCTGGTGGCGGAGGAGCAGGGCGTCTCACCGCAGCAGCTGTCGGGCACCACGCAGAACGACATTCTCAAGGAGTACATCGCCCGCGGCAACTACATCTTCCCGGCCAGGCCGAGCATGCGGCTGACGGTGGACACCTTCCGCTACTGCACCGAGCGGCTGCCGCGCTGGAACACGATCTCGATCTCGGGCTACCACATCCGCGAGGCCGGCTCGACCGCCGCCCAGGAGCTGGCCTTCACGCTGGCAAACGGCATCGCCTACGTGCAGGCTGCCGTCGATGCCGGCTTGGAGGTGGACAGCTTCGCCGGCCGGCTGTCGTTCTTCTTCAACGCCCACAACGACTTCTTCCAGGAGGTGGCGAAGTTCCGCGCCGCCCGCATGATCTGGGCCGAGGTGATGCGCGACCGCTTCGGGGCCGGCGACGAGCGCAGCCTGATGCTGCGCTACCACGCCCAGACCGGTGGCTCGACGCTGACCGCCCAGCAGCCCGAGAACAACATCGTGCGGGTGGCGATCCAGGCCTTCGCAGCCGTCTGCGGAGGAGGCCAGAGCCTGCACACGAACGGCTTCGACGAGGCGCAGGCGCTGCCCACCGAGCGCAGCGCCACGATCGCGCTTCGAACCCAGCAGATCCTCGCCACCGAAGCCGGTGCGAGCGCGACCGCCGATCCGCTGGGCGGGAGCTACTACATCGAGGCGCTGACCGACGAGCTGGCGGCGCGCGCCAGGGCGCTGATCGCGGAGATCGACGAGATGGGCGGCGCCGTGGCGGCCGTCGAGGCGGGCTGGGTGCAGGATCAGATCGAGCAGGCCGCCTTCGAGCACCACCGGCGCGTGCAGTCGGGAGACGAGGTGATCGTGGGTGTCAACCGCTGGATGGAGGAGGACGAGCAGCCGATCCAGCTGCACACGATCGATCCCGATGCGGAGCGGCGCCAGGTCGAGCGAACGCAGGCGCTGCGCGCGGCGCGCGAGGGGGCCGCTGTCGAGTCGGCGCTGGCCGCGGTGGCGAGCGCGGCGGCGGGAGCGGACAACCTGCTGCCGCCGATGCGCGAGGCGCTGCGGGCCGAGGCGACGATCGGCGAGGTCTGCCAGGTGCTGCGCGAGCAGTGGGGCACCTACGACGGCCAGCGCCCGCGGGCCTGACCCGCGTCCGGCGTCGTGCGATCGCCGATGCGGCGATGATCCTCCGTTGCGGCTCGATGGTGCCAGGCACCGCGTGCCGCGTTGCCTGGCACCTCAACGCGCACGCACCCTACCGTGCCGGGCAACGGCCGCAAGGCCGGTGCCCGGCACCGAGGCGGTCAGGACATCCCACTACCGTGCCTGGCACGATCGAGCTGCACCCAACGTGCGGCGGCGGAGGTCGTTACGGCGCGGTGACCTGTAACCTCTACCGCCATGGATCAGCGCTTCGCGTTCATGCTCGGCAGCGGCCGCTGTGGCTCCACCATCGTCGGCCAGGTGGTGGCGATGCATCCCGACGTCGGATTCATCGCAAACGTCGATGACCGCTTCGCCGGCTTCAACCGCAAGGGCCGGCTGAACAACCGCATCTATCGCTCGTTGCCGGCTCCTCTCCAGAAGCAGGGCGGCCGTCGCGGTGGTGGCGGCCACGGCCGGCTGACGGCCGGCGTGCGGAACGTCGCGATGACGCCGTCCGAGGGATACCGGCTGCTCGACCGCCACGTCTCGCCCATGCTGTCCAAGCCGTGCCGCGACCTGGTCGCCGAGGATGCGTCGGACTGGATCTCGGGCCGGCTGCGCTCGTTCTTCGAGCAGCGTGCCGAGGCGCAGGGCCGGGAGCTGTTCCTGCACAAGTTCACGGGCTGGCCACGAGCGGGACTGCTGCATGCGGTCTTCCCCGAGGCCCGGTTCGTTCACGTCGTGCGGGACGGCAGGGCGGTCGCCAGCTCGCTGATCCAGCAGCCGTGGTGGGCCGGGTTCGGAGGCCCCGAGAACTGGACGTTCGGGCCGCTGCCCGATCCGGATGCGGAGCTGTGGCGCGAGTCGGGCCGCTCGTTCGCGGTGCTTGCCGGACTCGAGTGGAAGCTGCTGATGGAGGCCTTCGCCGAGGCTCGCGCGCGGGTTCCGCAGCAGAGCTGGCTCGAGCTCCGCTACGAGGACGTGGTCGCCCGGCCGCGCGAGCAGGTCGAGCGGTTGCTGACGCACCTCGGGCTGCCCTGGAGCGACGGCTTCGATCGCGCCTTCACGGCGCTCGAGTTCACCCCGGCGCGGGCGGATGCATACCTGCAGGAGCTGTCGGCGCGCGACGTCGAGATGCTCGACCGCGCCCTGGCGCCGGCGCTGGCCGCTCACGGCTACCCGCCGGACGGGTGAGGCAGCCGCTGTCAGGGCGACCGCGCCTGCCGGCCGTCTCGCTGGCCGGCCTGCCCGGCCTCGTCCTGGCGCTGATCCCGGTGCTGGCCGCCGTCCGCCTGGCCGGCCACGGCGGCGGCTACACCATCGACCAGTGGGGCGTGTGGGCGGCCGTGACCGTGATCGCGGCCGGCGTCGCGCTGGTCGCCCAGCCGGTCTCGACGCTGTCGGGCATCCAGCGGCTGCTGCCGCTGGCGCTGATCGGCCTGGCCGGCTGGAGCCTGCTCTCGATCCGGTGGGCGGCCTGGCCGCAGAGCGCGCTGGTCGAGGCCGACCGCTACCTGTTCTACGCGGCGGCGGCCGGCCTGGTGCTGGTGGCGGTGACGACGCAAGGGTGGCGCAGGCTGCTGGTGGCCGCCGTTTCGGTCGGCGCGACGATGCCGGCACTGCTGGTGATGATCAAGCTGCTGTCCTCGTCCAACGCGTCGGCGCTGTTCGACGCCGGCCGGCTGGTCGGCGACGTGCGCTACGGCGGCGGGCTGGCTGCCGCCGTCGCGATCGGCTTCTGGCCGCTCGTCTCCCTGGCCAGCGACCGCGCAATGCCGCGTCCGCTGCGGCCGCTGGCGGCCCTGGCGGCCGGCTTGGTGCTGGCCACGGTGGTGCCGACCGAGGCGCGGGCAGCGGTGTGGGCGCTGGCGCTGTCGGCGATCGCGTACTTCGCGCTCTGCCCGACGCCGATCCGAAGCGCCACCATTGCGGCCGGGGCGGCCTTGCCCACGCTGGCGCTGTGGCACGACCTGAACAGCATGTTTGCGTCCGGGGCAACATCGGCCGGCGATGCCGACCTGGTCGGCCAGACGATCCTGCGGGTGGCGCTGATCGCGGCCTTCGTCGGCGTCGCCCAGGTGCTGGTGGACGAGGCGGTCGAGCTGCCGGCCGCCGCTCGGCGGTCGGTGGCGATCGCGGGAGCGATCGTGGCCTGTCTGCTGCTGGCGGGCGGGGCGGTGGTGGGCGTCGCCAAGACGAATGGGCACCCGGTTGCCTGGGCGCGCCACAGCCTCCAGTCGACGGTCGACCGGGTCGGCGCCGAGAGCGGCCAGGCCGCCGCCAAGGGCCAGGCTGAGAGCCGCTTCGGCTCGCTCGACACCGGTCGCTACGACCTCTGGAAGGTGGCGCTGCGCGGCTTCCGGTCACGCCCCGCGCAGGGCTACGGCGCGGGCAACTTCGGCTACCTGAACGTCCACCTCGGACATCCCTTCCTGTTCCCATTCCAGGCTCACAGCCAGCTGCTGGAGGCGATGTCCACGCTGGGCGTGCCGGGCATGGCGCTGTTTCTGCTGGTGCTGGGGCTGCCGCTGGGCGCGTGCCTTCGCGTCCGCCTCTCGGCCGCCGACCGGTCGGACAAGCTGCTGGTGGCCGGCATCGGCGGGTCGCTGGCCTACTTCGCCGTGCACGGCCAGGTCGACTGGATCTGGCAGATCGCATCGTGCGCGCTGCCGGCGGTGATGCTGTCCGCGGCGGTGCTGGGGATGCTGGCGCCGGCCCGCGCCCGGCCGCGGCGGCTGCTGATGTCGGCTCCGGTCGCGCTCGCCGCCGTCTGCGCCGCGGCGCTGCTGATCGTGCCGGCGGCGCTCGCCCAGCGCTACCTCGAGCGGTCGTACCGCGAGCCGACCGCGCAGGCGTTGCGTGACGCCGACCGCGCACGACGGCTCGACCGGCTCTCGGGACGCCCCGACCTGGCCGCCGCCAGGGCGCTGCTGCGCGCCGGGGATACGCGCGGCGCATTTGCTGCCGCCCGCCGCGCCGCCGGCGCCGAGCCCGATTTCTGGGTGGCGTGGCAGCTGCTGTCGGTGACCGCCGCGCGGCTCGGCGACCCGGCCCTGGCCGTGCAGGCTCACGAACGGGTGCGGCGGCTGGCGCCGCTGCTGCCACTCGACCTGCGTGCCGAGCTACCCGGATCCGACTTCGATCACTACTGAGCAAATGCCTGCCGGGTAGCCTGTCGCTGTGAGGCTCCGTCTTGCAGCCGCAGCACTGATCGGCCTTTGCCTACCGGTCTCGGGCTGCCTGGGCGGTGGCTCCTCGTCCTCGGTAGGAGCGCCGCCGCCCACCGGCGGCGGTCCCCCGGACACGGCGCCGCTGGTGACGACGGACGGCTCCCGCTTTGTCGATCGATCAGGCAACACGGTCGTGCTGCGGGGGGTGGACGTGCACACGCTCGATCCGGCCGTCTACGACCACGCCGCCGACCTGGGCGTGAACTTCGTCCGCGTTGCCGTGCCGTGGAGCGACTACGAGCCGGCGCCGCCCGCGGCCGGAGTGCGGAGCTGGGACGAGAACCGGCTGGCAGAGCTGGATGCGCTGGTCGCCTACTGCGCCGTCAACCACATGCAGGTGCTGATCGACCTGCACCAGTACGGCTGGTCGCCGTACTTCGCGCCGCTGCAGTCCGGTGGCCGTGCCAACGGGATCCCCAGCTGGCTGTATGCCGGACGCCGCTTTCCCGTCACCGTCGCCGGCCTGGACGCCGCCCAGGCCCGCTTCTACACCGACCATCGCGCCGCCCGGCTGTACGCCGGCTTCGCCGCCATGCTGGCCGACCGCTATCGCACCAGTCCCAGCGTGCTGGGCTACGAGATCCTGAACGAGCCGGCCACGGGCAACTTCGCCCGCACGCACTGGGTGACCCAGCGGGTGGTGCGGTGGGAGGCCGGGATCCTGAGCGCGATCCGCGCCGTCGACCCCCTGCGCACGGTCGTCTTCATGCTTCGCGGCGGTCCCTCGATGGGTGCCCAGGGCGCCGACCTGAAGCGGTTCGGTTCGCTCGACCACCTCGCCCTCGACGTGCACGACTACTTCGCGGGAACGGGCGGCAGCGGCTACAAGCACGACGGCGAGAACGTCAGCTCGCAGTACCGCTCGACCCTTCAGGGCGGGCCGTACCGGGGCACGTCCACCAGCCAGGCCGAGTACCTCGCCGTCTCGCTGGGCGCGGCGCGGCGCTGGAACATCCCGCTGCTGGTGGGCGAGTGGGGTGCCTTCAACGACCAGCCGGGCCTGGACAGCTACCAGCAGCAGATGGTGGCGCTGTTCGAGTCGGAGGGCGTGAGCTGGGCGCGCTGGAGCCTCGACAGCCGCGAGCGGCTGTCGCTGCTGACTCGGGATCTCAGCCCGACGCCGGCTGCGCGGCAGCTGGAGCAGCTGATAGCGGCTCTGCCGCCGACCGGGGCGGCAGCCGCCGGCTGAGCGACTCGACGGCCAGCCACAGCGCCGAGCCCGCCATGCCGCCGGCCACGATGTCCGACAGCGGGTGGATGCCGTTCAGCAGCAGCGCCAGGTCGACGGCCAGCGCAGCCAGGACGAAACGCCACCGCAGGTGGGGCCACAGCGCCGACGCCATGCCGGCCAGGATCATCGATCTGATCGCGTGGCCGCTGGGGAAGCTGGCGTCGAAGCCGCCCGCACCGAGGCCGCCGCAGATCACGCGCAGGTCGGGATGCTGCTGGTGCACGACCGCCTTCGCCGCCAGCTCGATCGCGAAGCCGGCCGTCAGGGCGCCCAGCCACAGCCCAGCCAGCTGCGGCCGGCTCGATCGCGTCAGCCGGCGGGCGGCCAGCAGCACCAGCAGCACCGAGACGGCGATGCCGGCGACCGAGATGATGGCGTCGGTTGCGCCGGCGATCAGCTGCAGCGGCTCGCCGCGACCGCGGCCGGCCGGGCCGGCCTGCAGCGGCGAGAGGTGGGAGCGGGCGAAGCGGTCGAGCGACGCCAGCCGTCCGCTGTCGACCAGCACCGCAAGCGCGGCGACAGCCGCGGCGAGGCCGGTGATGACGCCGATCCTTCGCATCGAGCCAGCCCTACGACGCGCCGCGCGTCTTGCCCATCAGTGCGGGGATGGTGCGCACCACCAGCTTGATGTCGCCCCACAGCGTCCAGTTGGTGACGTACAGGTAGTCCAGCACCAGCATCTCGGCGAACGGGATCTCGCTGCGGCCGAACACCTGCCACAGTCCGGTCAGCCCCGGCGTCAGGTCGAGCCGGCGCAGGCCCCAGTCGTTGACGTACTGGTGCTCGTGCGGGATCAGCGGCCGCGGCCCGACCAGGCTCATCTGGCCGCGCAGCACGTTCACCAGCTGGGGTAGCTC
>JAWVEC010000092.1:0-13665 GCA_033856975.1 Gaiellales bacterium | reverse complement strand
GCGCGAGCTGCCCGACCGCAGCCTCGTCTTCACCAACCTGGTCGAGACGGACATGGTCTGGGGGCACCGCAACGATCCGCAGGGCTTCGTCGAGTCTCTGCGCGAGTTCGACATGGAGCTGCCGCGCTTGCTGGCCGCGCTCCACCACGGCGATCTGCTCGTGATCACCTCCGACCACGGCTGCGATCCGACCACCGCGTCCACCGACCACTCGCGCGAGCACGCGCTGCTGCTGGCGCACGTCGCCGGCCGTCCGGCCGCCTCGCGGCGGCACGACGGCGACACGTTCGCCGATGTCGGGGCCACGGTGCAGCGTCACCTGGCCGGCCAGCACGACCGTGACCTGCCCGGCACCCCGGTGCTATGAGGGAGCCGATCAAGGATCTGATCGCGCGCAAGCGCGACGGCGGCGAGCTGAGTGCCGAGCAGGTCGCCGCCATCATCGACCCGGACGTGCCCGACCACCAGCTGGCGGCATTCCTGATGGCGGTCGTCCTGCGCGGCATGACCGATGCCGAGACGCGCTCGCTGCTGGATGCGATGGTGGCGTCCGGCCAGCGCGTGTCCTGGCCGTGGCCGGTGGCCGACAAGCACTCGACCGGCGGCGTGGGCGACAAGACGACGCTGGTGCTGGCTCCGCTGCTGGCCGCCTGCGGGGCGCTGGTCGCCAAGATGAGCGGCCGCGGCCTCGGGCACACGGGCGGCACGCTCGACAAGCTCGAGTCGATTCCCGGCATGCGCGTCTCGCTCTCGCTGGCCGGGATGCGCCGGCAGGTCGAGCAGGTGGGCGTGGCCGTTTGCGGCCAGACGTCCGAGCTGGCGCCTGCCGACGGGCGGCTGTACGCGCTGCGCGACGCCACCGCCACCGTGCCCAGCCTGCCACTGATCGCTGCCAGCATCATGGCCAAGAAGATCGCATCCGGCGCCAGCCGGCTACTGCTGGACGTCAAGGTCGGCGAGGGCGCCTTCATGTCCGGCCTCGAGCCGGCGCGCGAGCTGGCGGCTCTGATGGTGCGGCTGGGCGGCGAGCACGAGATCCGCACCAGTGCGATGCTGACGCGCATGGACGAGCCGCTGGGCCACGCGGTCGGAAATGCGCTCGAGGTCGCCGAGGCGGTCGCGACGCTGCGCGGCGAGGGACCGGACGACCTGATCGAGCTCTGTCTCGGCTCGGCGGCGACCCTGGTCGGCGACCGCGCGGCGGCTGAGCGTGCGCTGGCCGACGGATCTGCCTACGAGCGCTACGAGCGGTGGATCGCCGCCCAGGGCGGGGATCCGCAGGCCGCTCTGCCGGTCGCTCCATCGCAGGAGGTCGTGACCGCGACCCGCTCGGGCGTGGTGCAGCGCTGCCATGCCCTCGCCGTCGGCCAGGCGGCGTCCAGGCTGGGCGCCGGCCGCGCGAACACCGGCGACGCCGTCGACCACGCCGTCGGCCTCGTCGTTCACCGCAAGCGCGGCGACGCGGTGCGGGCGGGGGACGCGCTGGCGACCGTCCACGCCCGCGGCGAGATCGACTCCGGCGCGGTGCGCGACTGCTTCGAGATCGGGGACGAGCCGGCGCCGCCGCTGCCGCTGGTGATCGAGACGATCGATGCCTGAGCTGCCCGAGGTCGAGACGGTGCGGCGCGGCCTGGCCGTGGCGCTGACCGGCCGGCGGTTCGAGCAGGTCGAGATCCGCGACGGCCGGCTGACCGCGCCCGCCGATCCGGCCGCCGTCGCCCACGACCTGCGCGGCGCCATGGTGACCGGCGTTGGCCGGCGCGGCAAGTACCTCGCGCTCGGGCTGGACGATGGCGCCACGCTGGTCTGCCACCTGCGCATGACGGGATGGTTCCACCACGTCCCGCAGCCGGCCGAGCGGCCGCACCTGCGGGCGCTGTTCGGCCTCGACGACGGCAGCTGGCTGCTGTACTCGGACCAGCGCCGGTTCGGCACCATGCGCCTGATCGAGCCGGGCGGTCTGGAACGCTTCTGGCGCGGTCGGGTGGGCCCCGAGCCGCTGGCCGGTGAGTGGACGGCCGCCGGGCTGCGCGAGGCGCTGCGCGGCCGGCGCGCTCCGATCAAGGCGCTGCTGCTCGATCAGCGGATCGTGGCCGGCGTCGGCAACATCTATGCCGACGAGGCGCTGTGGGAGGCGCGAATCCACCCGCTGGCCGTTGCCGGGGAGCTGGGCGCCGCCCGCGTGCGGCGGCTGCACGATGCCGTGGTGGCAGTGCTCGAACGTGGCATCGAGTCGCGCGGCGCGAGCATCGACAGCTACCGCGACGTGGATGGCGTGGCCGGCTCGATGCAGGATCGCTTCAACGTGTTCGACCGCGCCGGTGAGCCGTGCCCCCGCTGCGGCGCCGAGATCGTCAAGACCCGCGTTGCCCAGCGCGGCACCCACCTCTGCCCGCGCTGCACCCGGCGCTAGATTCGATGCTTAGGCCTGCCGGCCGGCGCGCTTGGTTGCGCTGATCGACAGCCCGGCCAGCACAAGCGCCTGGGAGCGGGTGCGAGCGACGCCGTGCGCGCGTGCGATCCGCATGATCCGCTCCGGGTTGGTGCCGAGGGTCTTGGCCAGGCGGATCGAGCTCTCGCCCTCCGCGTTGCGGATCGCGATCTCGGAATCGCCAGGCGGAGCCGGGCGGGCGGTTCGCGCTTGTAAGGTTCGTCACGGTGAGGAGTGCCATGTTCGACATCGACCACCCGCGATGCACCCGACTGCGCTGAAGTTCCAGCAGCGTGCCGCCGAGGCGGGGCTGCGGGTGACGGTCTCGGAGCTGGACGAGTCGACCCGCACCGCCGCGGAGGCCGCGCAGGCGGTGGGATGCGAGCTGGGGCAGATCGTCAAGTCGGTGGTGCTGGTGGACGGGCAGGGCGAGCCTCTGCTGTGCCTGTGCGCCGGCGACCGGATGGTCGACCTGGCGCGGCTGGGCGGCGGCATCGAGATGGCGCGCGGCCGTCAGGTGAAGCGGATCACCGGCTACGCGATCGGCGGCGTCCCGCCGCTCGGGCACGACCAGCCCGTGCGAACGGTGGTCGACCGGTCGCTGCAGCGCTACCAGACGGTGTGGTGCGCAGCCGGGACGCCGCGCTCGCTGTTCGCGGCGCCGCTGCCCGACCTGCTGGCCGCGATGCCGGGCGCCGAGCTGCTCGACGTGACGACCACCATCTAGCATTCCCGCATGGGCCGCAGCTACAAGACCGACGCCGTGGTGCTGCGCTCGATCCGCTACTCCGAGGCCGACCGGGTGCTGCACCTGTTCTCGCTCGATCGCGGGCGCGTGAACGCGATCGCCAAGGGCGTGCGAAAGACCGGCTCGCGGTTCGGCGCCCGGCTCGAGCCGCTGACCCGATCGGCGCTGCTGCTGCACGAGGGACGGGGCGAGCTGCACACCATTTCGGGCGCTGACATCATCAGCTCACACGAGACGGTGCGGGCCGACAACTACACGCTGTCGGTCGGGTTGATCGGCGCCGAGGCGGTGCTGAAGCTGCACGCCGAGCCGGAGCCGCAGCCCCGCGCCTACCAGGGCCTGTGCCGCTTCCTCGACCTGCTGGACGCACCGATCGAGCGGGCCTCCGACCCTGGCCACGACGGCCTCGGCCTCGCGTTTCAGCTCAAGCTGCTGGCGCTGGCCGGCTACCTGCCGCATCTCACCTCCTGCGCCTCGTGTGGCAGCGATCGCGCGCTGGCCGGCTTCTCGCCCTCGGCGGGGGGCGCTGTGTGCGAGGCCTGCCTGGGCGCGACGGCCGGATTCGCGGTCGGCGACGGCAGCATCGCCGCCATCGAGGGCCTGCTCGACCGGCCCTTGGCGTCGGTCACGCTGGCGCCGAGATCGGCCGCCGACGCGCTGCGGGTGGTGGAGGAGACCTATGCCCATCACGGCGGTTTCCAGCTGCGCACGTTGCACACGCGATGAGCGCGCGGCACTCGCCTGACGGCGGTTGGGGGTCTGATAGCTTGCCCCCTCGATGACGACCTTCCAATCCATGATCGCCAACCTCCAGTCCTACTGGGAGGAACGTGGCTGCGCGATCATGCAGCCCTACCACACCGAGGTCGGGGCGGGCACCTCGAATCCGGCCACCCTGCTGCGCGTGCTGGGGCCGCGACCATGGCGCACCGCCTACGTCGAGCCATCGATCCGGCCCGACGACGGCCGCTACGGCGAGAACCCGTACCGGTTCCAGCAGTTCTACCAGTACCAGGTGATCCTGAAGCCGGCTCCGGCAGACGTGGTCGACGTGTACCTCGGCTCTTTGGCCGCGATCGGCATCGATCCCGCCGAGCACGACATCCGCTTCGTCGAGGACAACTGGGAGAGTCCCAGCCTGGGCGCTTGGGGGCTGGGCTGGGAGGTGTGGATGGACGGCATGGAGATCACCCAGTTCACCTACTTCCAGCAGGCCGGCGGGATCGAGCTCGACCCGGTCTCGGTCGAGCTCACCTACGGCCTCGAGCGGATCGGGATGCACCTGCAGAAGGTGCGCCGCGCCCACGACATGCGCTGGTCGGACGACGTCAGCTGGGCCGACGTGTACCTCGAGAACGAGCGGCAGTTCTCGGCCTACAACTACGAGCTGGCCGATACCGCAATGCTCGCCCGCCACTTCGACGATCACGAGGCCGAGGCCGGCCGCTGCCTGGAGGCGGCGCTGCCGCTGCCGGCCTACGACCAGGTGCTGAAGTGCTCGCACGCCTTCAACCTGCTGGACAGCAGGCGCGCGATCGCGGTCACCGACCGGCAGGCCTACATCCTTCGCATGCGGCGGCTGTCGCAGGCGGTCTCGAAGGCCTATCTGGCCGCCCAGGAGCAGGCCGAGCCCGCCGATGCCTGACCTGTTGATCGAGATCGGCTGCGAGGAACTGCCGGCCTCGGCCTGTCGCGACGCCGAGCAGCAGCTGCCCGGTCTGCTGGCCGGGGCGCTGGCCGCGGCGGGGCTGGAGCCGGGCGGCCTGCGCGTGCACGTCGCGCCGCGGCGGCTGGTGGCGATCGCCGAGGGCCTCCCGGCCGAGCACGTCAGCGAGCGCAGCGAGCAGCGGGGACCGCGCGCCGACGCGCCCGAGCAGGCGCGGGCCGGATTCGCTCGAAAGCACGGCGTGACCACCCACGAGCTGCTGGAGCGTGACGGCTTCGTGTGGGCGATCGTGGCGCCGGTCAGCCGTCCCGTGGCCGAGCTGGTGCCCGAGATCGTGCAGCGGCTGGTCGAGGGTCTGCAGTTTGCAAAGACGATGCGCTGGGACGGTGGCCGCTTCGCGCGGCCGGTGCGCTGGCTGGTGGTGAAGCTCGACCACGACCCGGTGTCGGTCAGCCTGATGGGGGTCACCAGCGGGGAGCTCTCGCACGGGCACCGCACCGCCGGCGGCGAGGTGCGGATCGGCTCAGCCGCCGGCTACCTGGAGGACGTGCGCGGCGTCCGGGTGGTGGCGGACGCCGCCGAGCGGCGGGAGCTGATCGAGCTGGGGCTGAACCAGGCCGGGGAGTGGATCGATCCGATGGCCAAGCTGGACGAGGTCGTGTACCTGGTCGAGTGGCCGGCGGTGATGGAGGGCGGCTTCGATCGCCGCTACCTCGAGCTGCCGCAGCGGGTGGCGATCACGGTCATGCAGTCGCATCAGCGCTACTTCCCGCTGGTCAAGGAGGGCGGCCTCGAGCCACGGTTCGCGTTCGTCGCCAACGGCGGCGACCCGGCGGTGGTCGTGGCCGGCAACGAGGAGGTGCTGGTCGGCCGGCTGGAGGATGCGGCCTTCGCCTTCGGGAAGGATCTCGAACGCGGGCTGGAGGCGATGCTGGGCGAGCTCGGGCGCGTCAGCTTCCTGGAGGGCGGAGGGACGCTGGCCGAGAAGAGCGAGCGCGTGCGTGAGGTGGCGGGCCAGCTGTGCGACCGGGTCGAGGCCGAGCCCGAGTCACGCGACGCGGTGCTGCGCGCCGCGCAGCTGTGCAAGGCCGACATCGTTTCCGGTCTCGTGGCCGAGTTCTCCGACCTGCAGGGCTACGCGGGCTCGCTGTACGCGGCGCGGACGGGCGAACCGGCGGCCGTCTGCGAGGCGATCGACCAGCACCATCGCCCGGTCGAGGCCGGTGGCCCGCTGCCCACCAACGAGGCCGGTGCGCTGTTGTCAATCGCGGACAAGGCCGACACCGTCGCCGTCGCCTTCGCGCTGGGCCTGCAGCCGACGGGCAGCCGCGATCCTTACGGCCTGCGGCGGGCAGCGGC
The DNA here is from genome assembly GCA_033856975.1 of Gaiellales bacterium. GTDB lineage: Bacteria > Actinomycetota > Thermoleophilia > Gaiellales > JAICJC01 > JAICYJ01. The sequence goes on along the minus strand of JAWVEC010000092.1, from coordinate 7,461 downwards.
GGGAATCGTGGCCATCGCCTTGGAGCGTGGGTTCGAGCTGGGTCTGGGCGAACTGATGGCAGCGTCCGTCCACGGCCTGGTCGCGCAGGGCTACGACCTGAAGCGAAAGCCGCTCGAGGCCGTGCCCGATGCGGTCGGCTTCGTGCTCGACCGGGTCGAGCCGGCGATGCTCGAGGAAGGTGTTTCGGTCGAGGAGATCCGGGCCGCCCGTGGCTCCGGGGTCAGCGGCCCGCTCCCGCTGGCCGCGCTGTGCCGGGCGCTGCGCGACGCGCGCGGATCCGAGTCGCTGGCGGCGCTGCGCGACGCCCACGGCCGCTGCGTCCGGATCGCCGCCAAGGCGGCTGACGAGGCAGCCGCGAGCGTCGACACGTCGCTGTTTGAGATGGACGAGGAGCGTGCGCTGTGCGCCGCGCTGACCGTGGCCGACATCGAGATCGCCGATGCGGCCGCGCGTCGCGACTTCGCCGCCGCGTTGGACGCGGCGGCGGCGATGGTGGCGCCGATCAACAGCTACTTCGAGGCCGTGATGGTGATGGCCGACGACCCCGCCGTCCGGGCGAACCGGCTCAAGCTGCTGGCGGATGTCGCCTCGACGCTGCGCCTGGTGGGTGACTTCGAGCAGCTGCCGGGCTGAACGCGGAACCGGCGGGTGGTCACCGCATCGGTGCCGCGACCCCGGGTAGAGTCCGCCCAGTGGCGGACACGCTCGAGATCCACATCGTCTCCGACTCGTCCGGCGATACCGCCGCCCGGGTCGCGCGCGCCGCGCAGAGCCAGTTCGCCGACTTCGAGACGGAGCTTCACCGGCATGCGCGGGTCAAGTCCCGTGAGCAGCTGGCGCGGGCGCTGGAGTCGGCCGCCGGCCGCCGTGCCGCCGTGTTCTACACCCTGGTCGATGCGGGGCTGCGCGAGGCGGTGGTCGAGATCGCCCGCGAGCAGCGGCTGGTGGTGCTGGACGTGCTCGGCCCGGCGCTGAACGCGATCACGACCGCGTCCGGCGTGCAGGCGATGCAGGTGCCGGGGCGGCAGGCGCCGCTCGACGCGCAGTACTTCCGCCGCATCGCCGCGATCGAGTTCGCCGTCAAGCACGACGACGGGCGCGGGGCGGACGACCTGCAGCACGCCGACGTCGTCCTGGTCGGGGTGTCGCGGACGTCGAAGACGCCGACCTCGATGCATCTCGGCTACATGGGCTACATGGCGGCCAACATCCCGATCGTGAAGGGCATCGATCCGCCCCCGTCGCTGTTCTCGGTCGAACCGTGGAAGATCGTCGGGCTGACGATCGACGCCGACCGGCTGGCCGAGATCCGCCGCCGGCGCGTGCGCGCGCTGGCGGCGGGCTCGGGTGCCCGCTACGCCGACCTGGCCGAGATCTACGAGGAGCTGGAGGCCACGGCGAACCTCCACAAGCGGCTTGGCTGCCCCGTGATCGACGTCACCAAGCTGGCCATCGAGGAGGCCGCCGCGCGCTGCGCGGAGCTGGTCGACGAACGTCGCAGGGCCGCGCTCGAGGGCACACTCTCGCCGGGATGACGCAGTACGTCTACGACTTCTCGCAGGGCTCGGCGGAGCTGCGCTCGCTGCTGGGCGGCAAGGGCGCGAACCTGGCCGAGATGACCGCCATCGGGCTGCCGGTGCCTGACGGCTTCACCGTCACCACCGAGGCTTGCATCGCCTACCTTGACAACCGTGGCGCACGTCCGGTCGGGTTGGCGGAGGAGATCGCCGAGCACCTGGCCGCCCTGGAGCAGCGCACCGGTAAGCGGCTGGGCGCGCGGAACGATCCGTTGCTGGTGTCCGTGCGCTCGGGCGCCGTGGTGTCGATGCCGGGCATGATGGACACGATCCTCAACCTGGGCATGAACGACGAGTCGGTGCTGGGTCTGGCCGAGGCCGGCGGCGGCGAGCGGTTCGCCTACGACTCCTACCGGCGCTTCGTGCAGATGTTCGGCAACGTCGTCTCGGGCGTGGACGGTCACCTGTTCGAGAACGCGCTGGGCCGGATCAAGATGGCTCGGCGGGCGGCAGCCGACGTGGATCTGACCGGCGATGACCTGAAGCAGGTGGTGGCCGAGTACCGCGAGATCTACCGGCACGAGACGGGCGAGGAGTTTCCCCAGGATCCGGTGGCGCAGCTCGACCGCGCCGTGGATGCCGTGTTCGAGTCGTGGAACACGCCACGCGCCCGCACCTACCGGCGCGAGTACCACATCGCCGACGACCTCGGCACGGCCGTCAACGTCGTCCAGATGGTGTTTGGCAACATGGGCGACGACTCGGCCACCGGCGTCTGCTTCACCCGAAACCCGTCCACCGGCGCGAGCGAGCTGTACGGCGAGTTCCTGATCAACGCGCAGGGCGAGGACGTGGTCGCCGGCATCCGCACGCCGCAGCCGCTGTCCGAGCTGGAGTCCGTGATGCCGGAGGCGTTCGCGAAGCTGACCGACCAGATGCAGCGGCTCGAGCACCACTACCGCGAGATGCAGGACATCGAGTTCACGATCGAGCGCGGCGTGCTCTACATCCTTCAGACCCGCACCGGCAAGCGCACCGCCGCCGCGGCGGTGCGGATCGCGCGCGAGCTGGAGTCCGAGGGCGTGCTGACGCGTGACGAGGCGCTGCTTCGCGTCGACCCCGGCCAGCTCGACCAGCTGCTGCACCCGGCCATCGACCCGGCCGCCGAGCGCGAGGTGATCGCCCGCGGCCTCAACGCCTCGCCCGGTGCGGCGGTCGGCGCCGTCGTGTTCGACGCCGACACGGCCGAGCAGCGCGGCCGCGCCGGCGAGTCGGTGATCCTGGTGCGCTGGGAGACGACCCCGGACGACATCCACGGCGTCGTCCAGGCGCAGGGCGTGCTGACCGCCCGCGGCGGCATGACCTCGCACGCGGCGGTGGTCGCACGCCAGATGGGCAAGCCCTGCGTGGCCGGCGCCGAGCAGCTCCAGATCGACCTCGACGGGCGCCGCTTCACGGTCGACGGCCGGGTGGTCAACGAGGGCGACCAGATCACGATCGACGGCTCGCTGGGCGAGGTGATCCTGGGCGCGATGGCGCTGGTGCCGGCGAAGCTGAACGAGGACTTCGAGACGCTGACTCGCTGGTCGGACGATGTCCGCCGGCTGCGGGTGCGGGCCAACGCGGACACGCCGGAGGACGCCACCAAGGCGCGCGAGCTGGGGGCGGAGGGGATCGGCCTCTGCCGCACCGAGCACATGTTCTTCGGCGAGCAGCGGCTGTCGGTGATGCACGAGATGATCATGGCGCCGGACGAGGCGCGCCGGCGCGAGCAGCTCGATCGGCTGCTGCCTTTCCAGCAAGGCGACTTCGAAGGCATCTTCACGGCCATGGCCGGACTGCCGGTGACGATCCGGCTGCTCGATCCGCCGCTGCACGAGTTCCTGCCGGACCTCGGTGACATCCAGGCCGAGATCGCGCAGCTGCGCGAGGCGGGGGCGTCGGAGATGGAGATAGGCCGCCAGGAGCGGGTGGCCGCCCGGGTGCGCGCGCTGGAGGAGCAGAACCCGATGCTGGGCACGCGCGGCTGCCGGCTGGGCATCATGTACCCCGAGATCTACGAGATGCAGGTGCGCGCGATCGTGCGTGCGGCGCGGGCGGTCAACGCGAGCGGTGTCGAGATCATGCACCCGCTGGTGGGCTTCGCGTCGGAGCTGCGGGTGCTGCGCGAGCTGACCGAGCGCGTGATCGGCGAGGAGGACGGTGAGGGGCTGGGCATCCTGATCGGCACCATGATCGAGGTGCCGCGCGCAGCGCTGACCGCGGACGAGATCGCCGAGGTGGCCGACTTCTGCTCGTTCGGCACCAACGACCTGACCCAGATGACCCTGGCATTCTCCCGCGACGATGCGGAGGGCAAGTTCCTGACCCACTACCTGGAGCACGGCGTGCTGACCCGAAACCCGTTCGAGACGCTCGACCAGTCGGGCGTCGGGCGCCTGATCGAGACGGCGACGCGGCTCGCGCGCGGCGTGCGGTCGGACATCAAGCTCGGCATCTGCGGCGAGCACGGAGGCGACCCCGACTCGATCATGTTCTGCGACCGGGCCGGACTCGACTACGTCTCGTGCTCGCCGTTTCGGGTGCCGATCGCCCGGCTGTCGGCCGCCCAGGCCGCCCTGAGGGCATCGTGAGCAGGATCGACGTGGCCTTCACGCCGGGCAAGCCCGACGACGCGGCCGTGGCCGTCGTGATCGACGTGCTGCGCGCCACGACCACGATCGCCTACGCGCTGGCGCAGGGCTACGAGCGGGTGCTGGCCTGCGGCGAGATCGAGCAGGCGCGCGAGATCGCGCGCCGTGTGAACGGTGGAGCGGTGCTGGCCGGCGAGCGAAAGTGCGTCAAGCCCGAGGGCTTCGACCTCGGCAACTCGCCGCGCGAGTTCGAGGGCGCGCCGCTGGGGACGACGCTCGTGATCACCACCACCAACGGCACCCGCGCCATCGTCACCGCCGCCGCCCACGCCGAGACGGTGGCGATCGGAAGCCTCGCCAACCTGACCTCGTGCGCCGCTCGGGTGGCGCGCCTGGCCCGCGACGCGGGCGGCGACGTGCTGGTGCAGTGCGCCGGCGTGCAGGGAGATTTCACAATGGACGATGCGTACGCCGCCGGCCGGTTCGTGTTCGAGCTCGGCGTCTGGCTCTCGGAGTGGGATCTGACCGATGCCGCGCGCGCGTCCGAGGCCATCGCCCGCGGCTTCGAGTCGTCTGCCGATGGGCTGGGCGCCTCGCAGAGCGCCCGCAACCTGCGCGACGCAAACCTGCTCGACGACGTGCGTTTCTGCGCCCGCGAGAGCACGCTCGATCTGGTGCCGATGGTGACCGACGTGGATGCCGGAGTGGCGCTGATCACCGTCCCGCCCAGCCGTTAGCGCCGAAAGCCGCCCTCGGAGTCGATCACCTGGCCGGTGATCCAGGCCGCGTCGTCGCTGCACAGCCAGCCGATCAGCCGCGCCGCGTCGGCGGGCGCGCCCCAGCGTCGCTGCGGCATCTGCTCGAGCACGGCACGCCGCGTCTCGTCGTCGGGCCAGCCGCTGTCGGTCGGCCCCGGGTTGACGGTGTTGACGGTGATGCCACGGTCGGCGACCTGGTCGGCCAGGCTGGCGGTGGCCTGGTGGATCGCGCCCTTGGAGAGCGCGTAGGCCAGCTCCGACCCCATCGGCTCGCGGTGCTGGCCCGACGTCATCATCACCGCGCGGCCGCCCGGGCGACCGTCGTGGCGGGCGGCCAGCTCCTTCACCAGCAGCACCGTGGCCCGCAGGTTGACCGCCATCGAGAGGTCGATCTCCTCCGCGGTGACCGTCGCCAGCCCACCGCTGCTGCTGCGGGCGTGGTTGGCGACCACGATGTCGAGGTGACCGAACCGTTCGCATGCGGCATCAGCCAGCTCTGCCGGAGAGCCGGCCCTGGCGAGGTCGGCCGCGACGTGGAGGACCTCGGCGCCGGCGTCGCGGAGATCTGCCAGCAGCGGCTCCACGCCGTCCGGGTCGGCCCCCCACGGCTGGGCTTCGTCGTGTGGAACCCATGAGTGGACGGTCAGGTTGGCGCCCATCGCGGCAAGCCGCCAGGCGATGGCGAAGCCGATGCCGGAGCGCCTGCTGACCCCGGTGACAAGGGCGTTGCGGCCGGTCAGATCTGACATGCGGGGAGCATCGTAACCCCCCGTCCGGGGGTGGCTGGCAAGGGGCGCTGATGGCAGGCTCCGAGTGAGAGCGATGGAAGGGGGTCTCCCATGCGCTGGATGGACTTCGATGACGAGGAGTCTGAGGAGTACGGCAGCAACGCCGGGGTGTTGGACTGGGCGCAGGATCGGCCGATGGTGGCCGTGTGCATGGTGCTGCTCGTCTGGATGGCGTTCATCGTCGCGCTGACGACGGTGTACGGCCTGTTTCTGTGACGAGTTGAGGTCGAGGGTGTCCGACGCCGGCCTGGCGCCGGGCACCCCCCGATTTGTGTCCTCGCTCCACCCGATCGGGGGTGCGGTCCCTCCCTCCGATGCCGACTACTAGGCGAGTAGCTTGGATATTCGGGAAGTTCGGAAGAGGGGTCTGGTCATGGGACATTTCGGCAAGCCTGCTGACGCGTGCGAGTACGGCGCAACCGGGGCGATGGGGTGGGCGCAGGATCACGCGATCGTGTGCGTCAGCGGTGCGGTGCTGGCATGGCTGGCAGTGCTGTATGCGGTGTTCAGCTCGCTGCTGACGTTCAGCGCCTAGCGCGAGCTACCGCGCGCCGCGGCGGCCGCGGCCAAAGCTGTTCGCGTGCGGCGCGGCCGCACGCAGCTCGCCCACGTCGGGTGGCTGCGCCGCAGCCGGGCCGATCTCGGCCCGGCCCGGCCGCCGCAGCGGCGTGACCCGTTCGGCCAGCACGTTGATCGTGCCCTCGCGCCGCTCCAGCCGGCCGCTCACCTCGAGCAGCGGCTCGGCGCGGATCGCGATCCGGTCGCGCTCATAGACCGTGACCGGGATGATCGCGTTGCTCATGCCGTGCTCGTCCTCCAAAAGCAGGAAGACGATGCCCTTGGCGGTGGAGGGACGCTGCCGTGCGACCACGATGCCGGCGATCGTGACCTGCGAGCCGGACGGGTCGGTCGCCAGGTCGCGTGACGTGCGGATGTGCGCGGGCAGGGAGGGCCGAAGCAGCGCCATCGGGTGCCGCCCGGTGCTGAGGCTCATCGTCTCGTGGTCGGCCACCATCCGGTCCCACTCAGACAGCACGGGCAGCGGGGGTGCCGGCGAGCCGTCCAGCGCCAGCGCCAGCTGGCCGCGCTCCGGGGCGCGGTGCAGCCGGATCTCCCACAGCAGCCGCCGGCGGTCGTTTGAGAACGGGTCGAGCGCGCCCGCCCGCACCAGCTGGGCGAGCACGTCGCGGCCGACCGGCGCCCGCCGCACCAGGTCGCCGGCGTCCAGGTAGGCGCCGTTTTGGTCGCGCTCCCCGACGATGTCCTCGGCCGTCCTGCCGACACCCTTCACGTAGCCGAGGCCGATCCGCACCGACCCCTGCTCGATGGTGCAGTCGGCCTGGCTGCGGTTGATGTCCGGCGGTAGCGGCGTCACGCCCCGCCGCTCGCCGTCGCGCAGCAGCGTGGCCGGCGGGTAGAAGCCCATCGGCTGGGCGTTCAGCAGCGCGCACAGGAACTCGGCCGGGTGGTGCAGGTGCAGCCAGGCCGACTGGTAGGCCAGGATCGCGAACGCGGCGGCGTGCGACTTGGGAAAGCCGAACCCGGAGAAGCCGAGCACCTTCTCGAACACCATCAGCGCGGTCTGCTCGGACACGCCGTTTCGTATCGCCCCGGCGCAGAAGCGTTCGCGGTGCGCATCCAGCGCCGCGTGGCTGCGCTTGCGGCTCATCGCCCGCCGCAGCGACTCGGCCTCGCCGGTGGTGAAGCCGGCCATCGCGATCGCCACCTCCAGCACCTGATCCTGGTAGACGATCACGCCCAGCG
>JAWVEC010000091.1:0-6263 GCA_033856975.1 Gaiellales bacterium | reverse complement strand
AGTTCCCCTCCAGCCCGCCGCTGACGATGGCGGTCAACCTCTCGCCGCGACAGCTCAACCAGGGAGACATCGTGGGCGACGTGCGCCGGGCGATCCGCGACACGGGTGTCGACCCCGCCACGCTGGTGCTCGAGATCACGGAGAGCCTGATGATGGCCGACGCCGAGCTCGCGATCCAGAAGCTGGAGGAGATGAAGCTGCTGGGCGTGCGGCTGGCGATGGACGACTTCGGCACCGGTTACTCGTCGCTCAGCAACCTGGGCCGGTTCCCGGTCGACATCCTGAAGATGGACCGCTCGTTCCTGGAGGCGGGAGCGGAGGCGGACGCCGGCCTGGCGGCGGCGGTGATCGCGCTGGGCGAGACGCTCGACCTGCAGGTCGTGGCCGAGGGCATCGAGCTGACGACGCAGATGTCGGCGCTGCGCGACCTGGGCTGCGATCTCGGCCAGGGCTTCCTGTTCGCGCGGCCGATGAGCATGGAGTCGATCGGCCACTACCTGCGCGACGCTCGCAAGGGCGCCTCGGTACTGCGACTCTCTCCCGAGCCCGAGCAACGGAGCGATGCAGCATAGCTACGACGGTCACGACCGGCCGGGCGGATTCAGCCGGGTGAACCTGGTGGCGCCCCTGCGCCACCGCGACTTCGCGCTGCTGTGGACGGGCCAGACGGCCTCGCTGATCGGCGACGGCGTCTTCCTGGTGGCGATGGCCTGGCAGGTCTACACCATCTCAAACGCGCCCGCGGCGCTCTCGATGGTCGGGATCGCGATGACGGTCCCCACCATCGTGCTGCTGCTGGCCGGGGGTGTCGTCAGCGACCGGTTCGACCGGCGGCGCGTGCTGGTGGCAGCCGACGTCGTGCGCGGCGTGGCCGTGGGCGCGATGGCGGTGCTCTCGATCGCGGGCGCGCTCGAGCTCTGGCACATGTTCGTGCTGGTGGCGGTGTACGGCGCCGGAACCGCGTTCTTCGGCCCCGCGTTCGACGCCATCGTTCCCCAGCTGCTGCCGGCCGACGAGCTGGCGCAGGCCAACTCACTCGACCAGCTGGTGCGGCCGATCGCGTTTCGCCTGGCGGGGCCGGCGCTGGGCGGCTGGATGGTGGCCGGGCTGGGCGTGGGAACGGCCTTCGCGATCGACTCGGTCTCATTCGCGATCTCGGCGGCGGTGGTGCTCTCGATGCAGCTGGGCGGCACGGCCGCAACGGGTGGCGACTCGCTGCTGGCCGACGTGCGCCAGGGATACGCGTTCGTGCGCAGCAACGTGTGGCTGTGGGGCACGCTGATCTCGGCCGCGATCGCGTACCTGCTGTTCCTTGGGCCGGTCGAGGTGCTGCTGCCCTACGTGGTCAAGAACGATCTGCACGGCAGCGCCGCCGACCTCGGCCTGGTGTTCGCGTTCGGCGGCATCGGCTCGGTGGGTGCTGCGATCGCGATCAGCCAGCTGGGCCAGCCGCGTCGCAGCGTGACGGTGATCTACGCCGCCTGGGCGGTGGCGACGCTGGCCGTGGCCGGATACGGCCTGGCTCGGGCGCCGTGGCAGCTGATGGCGGCCAGCTTCGTCTTCAACGCGTTGGAGACGGTGGGCACGATCGTCTGGGTGACGCTCAAGCAGCGCGAGGTGCCGGCCTCGCTGCTCGGCCGCGTGTCCAGCCTCGACTGGCTGATCTCGATCGGCCTGCTGCCGATCTCCTTCGCCCTGACCGGCCCGGTGGCGGCCGCGATCGGGGCGCAGACGACGCTGATCGCCGCCGGCGTCGCGGGCGCCGTGGCCACGCTGTCGGCGCTGATGCTGCCGGGGATGCTCGAGGTGGAGCGATCACCGGCCAGCCTGGAGAGGCTACCGGAGGCGGCCGCGGCGGCACCCGGGCGCGGCTCGAACTCCGAGGCAGCTTGAGGCCTTCCGCGGCCCGCCCGCACGGCAGGCCGCGGCCATACTAAACCCTTAGGTGAAGAGTCGCGCCATGTTCTTCATGGAAAGATTCGCCGCGCTGCCCGAAGATGCGTCACCGCGCACCCGACGGAAGGATCTCCCCTTGAGCGCTCACAGCGACGGTCCCCTGGCGGGGCTGGTGGTTCTCGATCTGGCGACGATCTTCGCCGGGCCGTCCGCCTGCCGCCACCTGGCCGACTTCGGCGCCGACGTGATCAAGATCGAGCGTCCGGACGGCGGCGACGGCGCACGGCACCTGGGCGAGACCGACGGTGAGGACAGCTTCTACTGGCGTCAGGTGGGCCGCAACAAGCGGCCGGTCGAGCTCGACCTGAAAGCCCCGGGCGGCAAAGAGGTGCTGCTGCGGCTGGTGCGCGAGGCGGACGTGCTGGTCGAGAACTTCCGGCCCGGCACGCTGGAGCGGCTGGGACTCGATCCCGAGACGGTGCTGCTGGTCGAGAACCCCGGGCTGGTGGTGCTGCGGGTGACCGGGTACGGCCAGGACGGGCCGTACGCCAACCGGGCCGGGTTCGGCACCATGGCCGAGGCGATGTCGACGCTCGCCCACACCACGGGCCAGCCGGATGGCCCGCCCACGCTGCCGCCGATCGCGCTCGCCGACGAGGTCACCGGCATGCGGGGAGCGTTCGCGGTGCTGGCGGCGCTGCGCCACCGCGATCAGACCGGGCACGGCCAGGTGATCGACATCACGCTGCTGGAGTCGCTGGTCGACATGGTCGGCCCCGGCCCCGCCATCTACCACCGCACGGGACAGTCGGACGGCCGCATCGGATCGCGGCTCTGCTTCTCGGCGCCGCGCAACATCTATCAGTGCGCCGACGGCCACATCGTGCTGTCGGGCTCGGCCAACCAGGTCGCGCTGCGCGTGTTCGACGCGATCGGGCGCGGCGAGCTGCGCAGCGATCCCCGCTTCACCACGGGCCGCTGCCGGATCGAGAACGTCGAGCAGCTCGACGCCATCATCACCGGGTGGACGATCGAGCACACCGTCGCGCAGGCGATCGAGACGTTCGCAGCCGCCGGGGCGGCCGTGGGGCCGGTCTACAACGCCGAGGCGCTGGTCAACGATCCCCACGTACGCGAGCGTGGCTGCTTCGTGGAGGTGGAGAGCCCGGTCGGCTCGGAGCCGATCCTGCAGCTCGACGTGCACCCGCGCATGTCGCTGACGCCCGGACGCATCCGGCATGCCGGGCTGGAGCTGGGCGCCCGCACCGACGAGGTGCTGGAGGAGCTCGGCTACACACGGGAGCAGATCGACGGGCTGCGAGCGCAGGGCGCGGTCGGGCCGCCCGCCGTCGACCCGTCGCTGGCGGTGGCGGTGGCGGTGGCGTAGGTCGGCTAAGCGGTGAGGCCGCGCCAGGCGATCGCGGCGCCGCCGAACGCCGCCGCCAGCAAACCGACGTGCCCGTGGAACTGGGAGCCGCCTGCGCCCAGGAACAGCGCCGCCGAGCCGAGTGCGATGGTGATGCCGATGATCGCCCGCATGCCCCATGTTTCGGCAGCCAACGGCTCGCGCTTGAGCTCAGCCCGCCTCCCGCGCCAGGCGTTGCCCGACCTCGCGCGCGATCTCGACCAGCGCCTGCACGTCCTCGTCGCTGGTTCGGAAGTTGACGATGCAGGGTCGCAGGTAGACGTGGCCGTCGATCACGGCGGGGGCGACGTACACGCGTGCGTCGCGCTGGAGCTCGCGGCCGAGCCGCGCGTTGTGCGCGTCGAGGTCGTCGACGCCCGCCGGCACGTGGCGGAAGGGCACGATCGAGAGCTGTGGCGCAGCCAGTGCCTCCAGGTCTGAGTGCCGGCCGAGCTCGGCGTGCAGCTGCCGGGCCTGCAGCAGGTTGCGCTCGATCGCCCGCCGGAAGGCGTCCGCGCCATGCACCCGGAACGCCAGCCATAGCTTGAGCGCGCGGAAGGGGCGCGAGTACTCGAGCGTGACGTCGACGGCGTGCTGCTCGTCCCGCTCGTGCGGCATGTACCCCTCGTCGTGCGCGAAGGAGTGGTGCAGGTCCTCACGCCGGCGGACCACGATCACGCCGCAGGCCTTGGGCAGGTACAGCCACTTGTGGGCGTCGAGCGACACCGAGTCGGCCCGCTCCAGCCCGGCGAAGCTGGCGCTCATATCCGGCACGCAGGCTGCCGCCACGCCGTAGGCACCGTCCACATGCAGCCAGACGCCGCGCGGCCCGCACACGTCGGCCAGTGGGCCGATCGGATCGATCGCACCCGTCAGCGTGCTGCCGGCGGTGGCCACCACCGCCACCGGCGTGATGCCGTCCGCCAGGTCGCGATCGACCGCCTCCGCCACCGCGTCGGCACGTAGCCGGCGGCGCTCGTCGATCGGAAGCGCGCGCACGCTGCGGGCGCCGATACCGAGCAGCTCGACCGCCCGCATCACCGAGTAGTGGGCCTCCTGGGAGCAGTAGACGGCCGACCGGTGGCCGGACATGCCGTGCTCGCGGGCGCCGGGCAGAGCCCGCTCGCGGGCCGCGGCCAGCGCCGTCAGGTTGCTGATCGTGCCGCCGCTCGTAAACGCCCCCGCCCCCACCGGGAAGCCGATCAGCTCGCCCACCCAGCGCACGGCCTGCTCCTCGATCTCGCTGGCGGCACCGGCGTAGACGGCCAGGTTGATGTCGAAGCAGGACGCCAGCGCGTCGGCCACGACCCCGATCGGCAGCCCCGACGAGCCGACGAATGCGAAGTAGCGCGGGCGCGGCTGGGCGATGCTCTCGTCCAGGATCTGCGCGGCCTCCGCCAGCGCCGTGCGGACAGCCTCCCCCGCACCCGGCAGCGGCTCGCGCAGCATCCGGCGCACGCTCTCGTCCACGATCGGCTGGCCGGATCGAGCCTGGTCGAAGCTGTCCCATGCCGCGGCGATCAGCCGCGTGGCCTGCTCCAGCACCTGTTCGCGGGGGGCGTCCAGCTGCAGCTCGGGCGTGCGCGGCTCGCTCACGGCGCTCCCGGGGTGAACGTGCGGGCACCCTCGATCAGCCGGCGATGGCCGTGCTCGCGCCAGAGCAGCTCCACCGTGTGCTCGCCGTCGTCCATCATCAGCCACACCAGCGTCCGCGGCCCAACGCTGCCGATCAGCTCCGCCCTACGCACGGTCAAAAGCTGCGGCCGCACCTCGTCGCCATGGCCGGCGGCGTAGGCGTCCGACCACATCGCCGTGGCCGTGGTCACATCGTGCGCGACCAGCGCCGCGGCATAGAGGCGGGCGGCGTCCTGGCACTCCAGCTTGGTGCGCAGGCGCGCCAGCCGCTCGGGGTCGCTCGATGACTCCACCTGCGCTCGGTCGGCCAGCGCGAACAGGCGCTCGTCCTCGACCAGCAAGGCACCCCCCACGTGCGCCCACAGCTGCTCCAGCACCGGCTCGGGTTGGCGCATGCCGGGCGTCGTGAGGCGGATCAGGCTGCGCCGTCCAAGCACGCCAAGCGCCGTCGCCGAGGCGATGTGCGGCACCAGCCCGAGCAGCTCCTCACGCCCTGCCCGCTGCCAGAAAGCGGGGTCGCAGAGCCCCTCGACGCCCTTGCGGTCGCGGGTCAGGAGGGCATCCTTCAGCTCGAGGGCACGAGCCCACACCGCGCCGTGATCGACCGCCGCTTCCACCCCCGCAGAATCGCACACGCGGCGGGCGGCATGCGGGGATGGCGGGGTTCACGGCGGGGCGCCGCAGCGACGTGTCGATTTCGGCGCCGCCGATTCGTCATAGGATCGAAGCGGCAGACCGCCGCCGCCCGATCCGACAGGAGGATGCAGTGCAGTACATGCTGTTGATCTACGACGACCCCAAGGTGTGGCAGGAGATGAGCGAGAGCGAGCGCAACGGGGTGATGGGCGAGTACTTCGGCTACACGGAGGGCCTGCGCCAGGCGGGGGTGCTGGTCTCTGGCGAGCCGCTCGAGTCGACGCAGACGGCCACCACCATCCGGCAGCGCGACGGCAAGCAGCTGATCACCGATGGGCCGTTCGCCGAGACGCGCGAGGCGCTGGGCGGCTTCTACCTGCTCGAGTGTGAGTCGCTCGACGAGGCGCTCGACCACGCCGGCCGCTGCCCCAGCGCACGCTTCGGCTCGGTTGAGGTGCGCCCGATCATGCAGATGCCCGCTCGCACATGACCGATGCGGCGGCCGCCGTCGACCTGGTCTTCCGGGAGGAGTTCGGGCGGGCGGTCGCCCTGCTGACCCGCGTCCTCGGCGACATCGATCTGGCCGAGGACGCGGTGCAGGAGGCCTGCGCGATCGCGGTCGCCCACTGGCCGGTGGACGGCGTGCCGGACAACCCGCGGGCCTGGATCGTAACGGTGGCGCGCAACCGCG
>JAWVEC010000090.1:0-12362 GCA_033856975.1 Gaiellales bacterium | reverse complement strand
CCTGCCCTGGCGCACCGGGTGGTGGAACTCGCGCCAGGCGTCCTCCCACCCGTCCGCCACCTCCTCCTCGGACAGGCCGGCGACCGGCGCAGACTCGGCGTATCCCGAGATCACCACCTGGTCGCCGTCGTCCTGCTGCTCGACGCCGGCCGGAAACCATCCCAGCATCCGGACGAGAGCCAGATCGGCCTCGCCGGCCGGGATCCGGAGCGAGAACCGCAGCATCTAGATGGCTGATTCCATATTCAGCATGGATGCAGGGCGAGGTCTAGGGCGCGTTGGGCGGCGGGAGCGCTCGCAGCGCAGGCTGGGGAAGCCCTGGGCAAGAGTGATCGTGACGCCCAGCGTGTCCTGGGCCCGATCCTGCGCCGCGTTGGATATGGAATCAACCATCTAGGAGAACGCCGAGCGGATCCGGCCCAGCAGCGAGTCGTCGGCGCGGTAGGTCTCGTCACCGACGCTGGCCTCGAACTCGGCCAGCAGCCGGCGCTGCTCGTCGGACATCCGCCGCGGCAGCATCACATCGACGTACAGGCGGTGATCGCCGCGCCCGCGGCCGTTCAGCACCGGCACGCCCTTGCCGCGCAGCACGATCACGTCACCGGGCTGCGTGCCGGGCTTCAGCTCCACCTGTTCCGCGCCGTCAAGCGTCTCGACGGAGACGGTGGTGCCCAGCGCTGCTCGCGTGAACGGCAGCGGCAGCACCGCAACGGTGTCGTTGCCGTCGCGCTCGAAGCGCGGATCGGCAGCCACCCGCACGGCAACGTAGAGGTCGCCGGCCGGCGCGCCGGGCTCGCCCTCGTTCCCGCGCCCGCGCATCTGCAACCGCTGCCCCTCCTGGATCCCGGCCGGGATCTTGACCTCGACCGTGCGGCTGGTCGCCCGCCTGCCACCGCCGCGGCAGGCGCTGCAGGGTGACGCGATCACCCCCCCGCGGCCGGCGCAGGCGGGGCAGCTGCCGGGCTGGACGAACTGGCCCAGCGCCGTCTGCTGGACGCGCTGCACACGGCCCTGGCCGCCGCACGTCTCGCATCGCTCCGGCTCCGTGCCCGGTGCGGCGCCGCTTCCCTGGCAGACGTCGCAGGCGGCCACCACCTCCACCTCGGTGTCACGCGTGACGCCGAAGGCGGACTCGGCGAACGTGAGGTCGATCGTGACCGCCAGATCGCCGCCCCGCTGCGGGCGCCGCCGTCCGCCACCGCCGAACAGGTCGTCGCCGAAGAAGGCTCCCAGCAGGTCCGACAGCGAGCCGAAATCCATGAACTGGTCGGTGTGCAGCGATGCGCCGTCCACCCCGGCGTGGCCGAACCGGTCGTAGCGCGCCCGCGTGCCCTGGTCGGACAGCACCTCGTAGGCCTCGGCCGCCTCCCGAAACCGCTCGGCTGCGGCGGGATCATCGGGGTTGACGTCGGGATGCAGCTCGCGGGCGAGCTTGCGGAACGCCCGCTTGATCGACGCGTCGTCCGCGCCGCGGTCGAGCTCGAGCACCTCGTAGTAGTCTCGCTTCGCCACGACCGTAGTCTACGAATCGCCGCCGCACGGGTCGCAGCGAGCCGCGTCGAGCACTCGCGGGGTGGGAGCCGCATGTCTGCAGCCCCCACCCCTTGCGGAGCTCACCTCACCACTGATGGAATCCGTGGCCGCCGTGATGGCCGGCACGAGCGAAGAACATCGCCAGTGCGGCCACCCACAGAAACAGCGCCGGACGCCTGATCAGGTACTTCATCTACCCACCTCCTGCCCACACTTGATCCCCTACCAGCGGACGTCTTGCAGCGCCTCTGCGGCCTGCCGATACAACTCCGCTGCCCTACCTTCGTCACCTCTTCCGGCGGCCACATCTCCGAGCGCAACCCATGCGCCGGCGAGGTGGCTCACCGTCTCAACCGCCGTGAAGCAGTCCACCGCGGCCTTGAACGAACTCTCGGCCTCGTCGATGCGTCCCAGCCCAAGTGCGGCCCGGCCGATCACGATACGAGCGTTCCCTTCTTCTTCTCGGTATTCCAGCCGCCGACTCAATAGCTCGATCGCGCGATATCCACTCTCGATCGCACCTTCCAGATCGCCGCTGTGCATCCGTGCCGATGCCAGCGACGAGGCCGCGAAGGCCGCATCCACCCGGTTGTCTTGCTCGACTGCGATCCGGAACGACTCCTGCAACAGCGGCACAGCCTCCTCGGGCTTGCCGGTGATCGCGCGCAGCTGGCCGAGGTTGTTCAGCAGCTTGCCCACGTACTCGTGATCGGACACCCGCTCGAACAACGCCTTGGAATGCTCGGCGTGCTCGCGTGCCAGGGTGTACTCGTTGCGCCGCTCGGCCACCAGCGAAGCGTCCAGGTACGTCTCGGCCAGCACGCGGTCGTCGTTGAGACCGTGCGCCAGCTCGAGCGCCTGCTCGACGTCCTCGGCGGCAGCGGTGAAGTCCTTCTGCCGGCGGCGGATCTTGGCCCGCGCGTTGAAGATCCGCGCCCGCAGCGCATCCGAGGGCTCGCGCGTCGACTGGCAGGTGGCCAGCGCCTCGTCCAGCAGCGATGCCGCGGTCGCCAGGCTGCCCATCTTGTAGCGCACCACGCCGCTGCGATACAGCGCCAGCGCGACCGCATCGGCCGCAGCCAGCGCCTCAGCCGCCAGCCGAGCCTCCCCCAGCTCGTTGAGCGACTCCTCCATCCGCCCCAGATACTGCAGCACCCATCCCCGCGCCAGCCGCAGACGGAGCGCCAGGCGATCGTCGTCCCCACGACGAAGCGCGCCCCGCGCAGAGTCGAGCTCGGTCAGCGCCTCGGTGTACCGATGCGCCTCGATCTCGGCCTCCGCGCGGGCGACGGCTGCCTCACACGCCGCTCGCACCGCCGCACTGTTCTCGCCCGCCAGCGCCAACTTCTCGACCCCGAGGCGCTCGGCGAACCAGTCCAGTGCTGCTGGTGAAGGGCGTGTCTTGCCAAGCTCGACCTGACTCACATACTCCTTCGAGAAGCGCGAGCCCCCCAGCTCGCCCTGCGTGAGTCCAGCCTCGAGACGCGCAGACCGCACGCGCGCACCGACCCCCAGCGCGCGTTCCGTGCGGGTGACCCCATGCGTCTCGACCGTCTTGACAAGGTGCTCCATGTACCTCACGGTAGCGCATGATCGGGTACTTGACCAGCATCTTCGAAAGGTTTTTTCTATGAGCCCTGTTTTCCCTTATTTCAAGCCGATCAGGTACCAGTCAAGTACTCTTCGAAAGCCGACTTGATTTACCCCTTTGTGGGTACTTGACCGTGGCATACCCGGCCGCTATTGTGAGCCTACAACGCAAAGACGGCACAGCGAGAAGACGGTGCCGGGGACAACGAACCTGAGACGGTGGGCCGCCGAGAAGGATTCGTAGTTTGTCCTCAGGGGTCTCACCGCCCAACTCGCAGCCGGGGGGTCGGAGTCGAAAGCGCGTCGGAGTGGACTGGAGCCCCACTCCGACGCGCGACTCTTTAAGGGATGCCTCCGCACCCCACCGCCTTGATCTACTCGTACACCTGCTCCACGAACTCCGACAGCAGCGCCGCCGCACCTCGCACGGAGCGGATCGCCGTGGCGTAGTCCATCCGCGTCGGGCCGATCAGCGAGACGGTGCCGAGGTTGCGGGCCGGCAGCCCGTAGTTGGCGGCCACCAGCGAGAGGCCGTGCATGTGGGGGATCTCGTTCTCGGCGCCGATCCGCAGGTAGAGGCGGTTCGTGTCGAGCGCGCCGCGCAGCACCTCGAGCAGCCCCACCCGCTCCTCGAGCGCGTGCATCAGGCTGTTGATCTCGGTCACGTCGGCGTAGCGCATCTCGTCCAGCATGCGCGCGGCGCCGCCGACGTACAGGCTCTGCTCGCCGTCTCCCACCAGGCCGGTGAAGGCCGGCTCGATCGCCTTCAGAAACGCCAGCTCGCGCGGTGACAGCCCGGGATCGAACAGCCGCTGGCGGAGCGCACGCGCGCCCAGGGAGACCCCGCTCAGCTGCTCGTTCAGGTACGCGCCGACCCACTCAACCAGCATCGGGTCGACGTCCGACTCGAACGGGAAGAAGCGTTTGGTCACGCCGCCGGTGGCGGTGATGACGACCACCATCATGACTCGCGGCTGCAGCAGCAGCACCTCGACGTGGCGCAGCTCGGCAGTCTCCAGCGGCGGCGCCGACACCACCGCCAGCAGGCTGGTGACCTGGGACAGCATCTCGGTGGTGGAGCGCAGGGCGGCGTCCACCTCGTTGCGGACGCCGGACAGGTCGACCGGCAGCGCGATCGCGCCAAGCGGCTGCTCGAGCAGCCCCTCCGCATACAGCCGGTATCCGGCGTCGGTCGGCACGCGGCCGGCCGAGGTGTGGGGATGGCCCAGCAGGCCGCGCGTCTCCAGCTCGGCCAGCTCGTAGCGCACCGTCGAGGGCGACGCGTCCACCGCGCCGCTCTCGACCAGCAGCCGCGAGCCGACCGGGTGGCCGCTCTGGATGTACTCCGACACCACGCGCGTCAGGATCTGGGCCTGTCGCGGGGTGAGATCGTGCAGGGGCCGGTCGTTCATCGCAGGATCGAGCTGACCACGTCGTTTGCCATGAAGCGTCCTCGTTCGCTCAGCGACAGCGTATCGCCGCTGAGGGCCAGCAGCCCGGCCGACTCGAGGCGCCGCAGCTGTTCGGCGTCGAGCAGCGGCTCGAGGCCTGACAGAGACAGCGGCCGATCGAGCCGCAGGCCCAGCATCACGCGCTCGCTGCCGCGCTCCTGCGGCGTCAGCATCTCGAGCAGTGAGGGCGGCGGCTGCCCGGCTTCCAGCGCCTGCACGTAGGGCCGCAGCGCCGGCCGGTTGCGGCGCCGCTCCAGGCCCAGAGTCGAGACGGCACCGACGCCCAGGCCGAGGTAGTCGCGCCCCTCCCAGTAGCCGAGGTTGTGGCGGGCCTCGTGCCCGGGGCGGCAGAAGTTGGCGGTCTCGTACCATCGGTAGCCTGCCGACCGCAGCGTCGCCACCACCGTCTCGTAGTGATCCTCCAGCGCCTCGGCCTGCCGCTCCAGCTCCGCGCCGTGGGTGTGGGTGAAGCGGGTGCCCGGCTTGGCCTCGAGCTCGTAGTAGCTGATGTGGTCGGGCTCCAGCTCGAGCGCGTCGCGCAGGTCGGCGCGCAGATCGTCGCCGCTCTGGCCGGGAACCCCAAAGATCAAGTCGAGGTTGAGGCTTTGTACGCCGGCGCTGCGCAGCTGGGCGGCGGCTGAGCGGACCGCAGCCGGCCGCGCCAGCCGCTCGAGCGTCGCCAGCAGGTGGGGCCGGAAGCTCTGCGCTCCCAGCGAGACGCGCCCCACCCCACCCTCGACAAGAACTTGAGCCTTCGCCGGCGTGATCGTCTCCGGGTTGCACTCGACGGTCAGCTCGGCGGCCGGCGGCAGCGCGGCCAGCAGCCGCGCCAGCAGCTCGTCCGCCAGCAGCGATGGGGTGCCGCCGCCGATGAAGATCGTGTCCGGCGCCGGCCCGTGCAGGCGCAGCTCGGCGATCAGCGCGTCGACATAGCGATCCTGCAGATGCTCGTTGCCGGTGACGGTGACGAAGTCGCAGTACCCACAGCGGTGTGCGCAGAACGGGACGTGCAGGTAGAGGTGGTCAACCGCCACTGGCGCCGTCGCGATTGATCTCGAGCACGGCCAGGAAGGCCTCCTGGGGGATCTCGATGTTGCCGACCTGCTTCATCCGCTTCTTGCCCTTCTTCTGCTTCTCGAGCAGCTTGCGCTTGCGGCTGATGTCGCCGCCGTAGCACTTGGCCAGCACGTCCTTGCGGCGCGCCTTGACCGTCTCGCGCGCGATCACGCGCGAGCCGATCGCGGCCTGGATGGCGACCTCGAACATCTGGCGCGGGATCCGCTCCTTGAGTGCCTCCACCAGCGCCTTGCCCTGCTTGTAGGCGTTGTCGCGATGCGTGATCAGCGACAGCGAGTCGACCTGCTCACCGGCGATCAGGACGTCCACCTTCACCAGCTTGCCCTCACGAAAGCCCAGCAGGTCGTAGTCGAACGAGGCGTAGCCGCGGCTGCGCGACTTCAGCTGATCGAAGTAGTCGAGCACGACCTCGGCCAGCGGCAGGTCGTAGACCAGCTGCACGCGCTGCTCGCTCAGGTACTCCATGTGCCCGAACTCGCCGCGCCGCTCCTGATTCAGCTCCATCAGCGTGCCGACGAACTCCTTGGGGACGATGATCGAGGCCCGCACGTACGGCTCCTCGGTGCTCAGCACGTCGCCCGCCGACGGCATCTGGGCCGGGTTGTGCACCTCGTGCCAGTCCTGCTTGACGTCCTGCACGCGGTAGGCCACGTTGGGTGCGGTCACCAGCAGGTCGAGGTCGTACTCGCGCTCCAGCCGTTCGCGCACGATGTCCATGTGCAGCAGCCCCAGGAATCCGCACCGGAAGCCGAAGCCGAGCGCCTGCGACACCTCCGGCTCGTACGACAGCGCGGCGTCGTTCAGCTTCAGCTTCTCGAGCGCGTCGCGCAGCTCCGGGTACTGGTCGGAGTCGGTCGGAAACAGCCCCGAGAACACCATCGGCTTGACGTCCTTGTAGCCGGGCAGCGGCTCGGCGGCGCCGTTCTTGCCCAGCGTCAGCGTGTCTCCCACGCGCAGCTGCGAGACGTCCTTGAGGCCGGTCACGATGTAGCCCACCTCGCCGGCCGAGAGATGCTTGGCAGCGCGCATGCCGGGCGAGAAGAATCCCAGCTCCTCGATGTCGAAGCGCGTGCCCTGTGCCATCGCGAGCAGCGCATCGTCCTTGTGGAAGGCGCCGTCGACCACCCGCACGAACGCCAGCACGCCGCGGTACTGGTCGTAGGAAGAGTCGAAGATCAGCGC
Source organism: Gaiellales bacterium (assembly GCA_033856975.1). Taxonomy (GTDB): domain Bacteria; phylum Actinomycetota; class Thermoleophilia; order Gaiellales; family JAICJC01; genus JAICYJ01. The sequence continues at coordinate 5,529 of JAWVEC010000090.1, read as the reverse complement.
CCGCGGCGGCGCCTGCGGATCGCCCCTGGGCGGCGAGATGTTGTCCACGACCGATTGCAGCACCGCCTCCACGCCCTCCCCGGTCTTGGCCGAGATCCGGATCACGTCATCCGCCGAGCCGCCGATCAGGTCGGCCACCTCGGACGCGACGGCATCGGGGTCGGCCGCCGGCAGATCGATCTTGTTCACCACAGGCACGATGTCGAGGTCGTTCTCGATCGCGAGGTAGGCGTTGGCCAGCGTCTGTGCCTCCAGCCCCTGCGCGGCATCCACCACCAGCAGCGCGCCCTCGCAGGCGGCGAGCGAACGGCTCACCTCGTAGGTGAAGTCGACGTGGCCCGGCGTGTCGATCAGGTTCAGCTCATAGACGCGGTCGTCGGCGGCCCGAAACAGCACCCGCACGGCCTGCGCCTTGATCGTGATGCCCCGCTCGCGCTCGAGATCCATCGAGTCGAGCAGCTGCTCGCGCATGTCGCGATCGGCCACCGTCTTGGTGAGCTGGAGGATGCGATCGGCCAGCGTCGACTTGCCATGGTCGATATGGGCGATGATCGAGAAGTTGCGGATGCGTGCGAGCGCCACGGATGAAGCGTACCGGTGCCCGTGTGGCGGCGGTACGGCGCGAGCGGCTCAGGTACGCCGCAACAGGCCGCCGATCACCGCCGCCTCGGGCAGCCGCAGGAAGCGGGCGGCGGCCAGGTAGACGGCCGTCCCCGCGGCCAGCGCCGCCCCCAGCGTGAACAGCTGCGCCGCCAGCGAGCGGCCGAGCATCCGGTCGAGCGGGTACCAGACGCCGAACGCGGCGGCCGCGCAGTACAGGGTCGCGATCGCGGTCAGCAGCGAGCCGCGCGCCACCTCGCGGCCGTGCAGCGGCCCCACCCGGCGACGCAGCAGCACCGCCAGCGCGATCGCGTTGAAGCTGGTCACGACCGCGGTTGCAAGCGCGATCCCGGCCGCTCCGAAGCGCAGCAGCGCGACATCCAGCACCAGGTTCAGAAACAGGTTGATCAGCGCCACCTGGGTCGGCACGCGCGGCTCCTGGAGGCTGAAGAAGGCCCGCGTCAAGAGCAGAGAGAGGCCGTTTCCGACCAGCCCCAGCGAGAACGTGATCAGCGTCGCCGAGACGCGCAGCGTGTCGGCCGAGTCGAAGCGGCCGTGCTCGTACAGCAGCCGCACCAGCGGCCCCGACAGCGCGATCGAGATGACAGCGGCCGGAAGCAGCAGGAACACGATCGCGCGCGACCCGCGGGCGACGATCCGCGACACGTCGGTCATGTCGCGGCCGGCGGCGGCCCGCGCCAGCTCGGGAAACAGCACCGTCGAGACGGCGACCGAGAACAGGCCCTGCGGCAGCATGAACAGCCGGAATGCGAACCCCAGGTCGCCGGCGGCGGAGCTGCTGTGGTAGGTCGCGATCAGCGTGTCCAGCGTCAGGTTGACGTTGATCAGGCCGAGCCCGAGCGAGACCGGCAGCATCAGCCGCAGGACGCGACGCACGTGCGGGTTGCCGAACCCGATCCGAAACGCCAGCCCGCGGCCGTGGCCGCGCAGCAGCGGCAGCGGGATCAAGAGCTGCACCACGGTCGCGACCAGGATCCCGATCGCGTACACGGTGGCGCGGTGCTCGAGAGTCCCGCCGCGGGCGAAGCCGAGCATCGAGCCGATGATGACCAGGTTCCAGATCACCGGCGCGAAGGCGGGCACACCGAAGATCCGCTGCGAGTTGAGGATGCCGGTGACCACCCCGGTCAGGCCCATCAGCGCCACGATCGGAAACAGCCAGCGGGTCAGCGTCACCACCAGCCCGGACGAGACGTTGTCGCTGCCGATCATCAGCAGCGGCACGAACAGCGGTGCCAGAAGCATGAACAGGGCCGAGATGGCGCCCAGCACGAGCGCGGTCGTCCACAGCACCATGCCCGCCACGCGCCACGCCTCCGCCTCCTCACCCTGCTCCCGCAGCTCCAGGAACACCGGTACGAAGGCGGCGCTGATGGCGTTGTCAGCCACCACCGCGCGTACCAGGTTGGGCAGGTTGAAGGCGACCGTGAACGCCGAGTAGACGGCGCCCGATCCCAGCAGCGCCGCGGCAACCACCTCGCGCACCAGGCCCGCCACCCGCGAGATCGCGGTCGCGGCGCCGAAGGCGGCCGTCGACGTGGCCAGGCGGCGGGTGTCTGCCATAAGCGCGACATAGTACCGGGGCGTGCACCCGGGCCACCGGCGCCACCGCGCGCGGCTGTGGTGCTATCATCCGGCGGCCCCAATAAGGGGCTTTTCTATGGCGAATTCAAAACAACAGGAGAAGCGGGTCAGGCTGGCGGCGCGACAGCGCCTTCAGAACCTGCGCTACCGCACCCAGATCAAGACCCTGTTTCGGCGCCTCAGCGAGGCGGCCGAGGGTGGCGAGGCCACGACCATCGGCGACGCCCACCGCCGTCTGACCGTACTGCTCGATCGCGCGGCCTCCCGCAACGCGATCCACAAGAACGCCGCCGCCCGCAAGAAGTCGCAGGCCGCCCGCATTGCCGCGGGCATCAAGACCGAAGCCTAGTCAGCGGCGCCACACCAGGCCGGCCAGGATCAGCGCGATGCCGAGGGCTTGTCCCAGCGCGAACAGCCCGTAGGTGTCCAGCCGCGTCGCCGTCGAGGCCAGCGCGATCACGGCCACGCCGGCTGCCACCAGCAGCGGCCGGGGATCCCGCCGTCGCCGGGCGGAGGCGACCGAGCCGGCGATCAGCACCAACGTTCCGGCCGTGTTCAGCACGGCCGCCAGGATCGTCGTCCACGGGCCGCCCATGGCGCCGTTGGGCGGCGTCGCACCGGCTGCGGCGAGCGCCGAGCCGTCGACGTCGGCGGCAAGCACCGCTGCGGTGGAGGCGAACCCGATCCACAGCATCGTCGCCACGGCCAGCCGCGTCGCACGCCGGCCCGGTGCCACCAAGAGCAGCTCGCCCAGCGCCAGCACGGCGACCACCAGGATGCCGCCGGTCAGGTAGTAGAGGCGGAACACGCGATCGCCCCAGCCCTGCCAGGCGCCGTACCAGAGCGCGCCGGTGGCGACGGTGAAGAGCGCGAAGCCGGCCGTCCAGGCCAGCAACGCGGGCCGGGCGGGGCCGGACCGGCGTGCGGCGCGCCAGGCCACCACCCAGGTGCAGGCGACGCTGACCAGCGCCGCCGCCGCGGCCGCCGCCGTCTGACCGCTCATTCGGAGCTGATCTCGACCAGCGCCAGCTCGAGCTCGAGCCGCGGGTCGAGCCGGCTGCCGCCCTTGATGGCGAGGTCGAGCTGGGCCAGCCGCACCACCGCTCCGGCCAGCTCCGGCTCGCTGAACGCCCGCGCCTGGCGGCAGAGGCCCTGCGCTTGGTAGGGCGACCGGAGGCCGAGCTGCTTCTGCACCTCCTTCGCCGATCCGCCGCCCTCCATCACCAGCAATGTCTGGCGGACGCGGCGGACGTGATTGGCGAAGATGGCCGAGATACGCAGCACGTCGTCGGGCTTCTCGATGTCGGCGGTGGCAAAGGCGATCACGCCGGCGGCGTCGCGCTTGCCCCAGGCGTCGGTCATGTTCCACGGCTTGACGTCGTGGCTCTCCGAGACGAGCAGGTCGACATCCTGCTCGGTGGGCGGCTGACCGCGGCTGTGCACGGCCAGCTTCTCGACCTCCAGCGCCAGATCGCCGATCTCGATCCCGGCCCGCCTGACGATCCGCTTGGCGATCGCGAGCGGACAGCTGACGCCCTGCTCGGAGAAACGCTTGACGACCCACTGGGCGGCGTGGTCGTCATCGGGCGCATCGAAGATACGCACGTCGCCGACGGCCGCCACGGCCGCTGCCAGCGGCCCGTCCTGCGGCAGCCCGCCGCCGCCGAACAGGGCGAGGCAGGTGCCGGGAGCCGGGTCGGCCAGGTAGGCGATGATCTCCGCCAGCTGGCCCGAGTCCAGCGCCTCCACGCCCCGCACCAGCACCAGCCGCTCACCGCCGAACAGGCCGAGCGCGTTACAGGTCGAGACAACGTCGGGCGCCGCCTCGTCGCCTGCGGCGATCTGCTCGACCGAATCCTCGTCGAACTGGCCGCGCAGGCGGACGGCGGCAGCGTCGATCTTGGGCCAGTCGCTGCCCGCGATCAGATACGCCGGCTTATGCGCCAGCGCTCTCCCCCGTCGCCGTGATCTCGAGCTGGCCGGCCCGCGCCTTGGAGCGCTGGACGAGGTCGGCGAAGGTGATGTTCTCGAGCACCGCCCGCAGCTGCGCGCGCGCCTCCAGCCACACCTCCGGCAGCGCCTCGGCTCCCGGCGGATACTTGATCGCCTCGGGCCGCACGCCCGCCACCGCCGCCAGCGGGCCGTCGACGACGCGGATCACCTCGGCGACCGTTATCTGCTCGGACGGGACGGCCAGCCGGTACCCGCCCTCCGGGCCGCGTTGCGAGACCACCAGCCCGGCGTGCTTGAGCTCGCCGAGGATGTTCTCGACAAACTTGAGCGGCAGGTCCTGGGACGCCGCGATCAGCTCACCCTTGAGCGGGTGCGGGTCGTCATGCGCGGCCAGCACGAGCACTGCGCGCACGGCGTAGTCGGCTTTGGCGGACAGCTTCACATCACCATTGTCGCACGACCGGCGGGGACGTCACCCGGTTCCCGGACCCGCCGATACAATCGTGCCGGATGTCGACCGAGGTAAACAGCGGACTGGAGGGCGTGCTCGCCGCCGAGACGACCATCAGCCTCGTCGACGGCCAGGCCGGTCGCCTGCTCTACCGCGGCTACGAGATCGGCGACCTGGCCGCGCATGGAAGCTACGACCGCGTCGTCGGGCTGCTGCTGGACGGCGAGTGGCCGAGCGAGCAGCAGGTGCTGCCGGCCGCCCAGCTATCGCCGCCCGTGCTGGCCGCGTTGCGCGGCCTGCCCACCTCGTGCGCGCCGCTGGACGCGCTGCGCACGGGCTTCTCGGCCTTCGGCGCCGAGCGGCGGATGGACTGGCCGCCGACGGCCGCACAGGCGCGCGAGCTGATCGCGCTCGGCCCGGCCGTGGTGGGCGCGTTCGCGCGCCTGCGCGACGGCCGCGAGCCGGTCGACGCCGCCGAGGGCGCCCAGCTCGGCGTCGCGGGGCGGCTGCTGCACGCGATCTCCGGCGAGCAGCCGGACGCGGCTCAGGCACGAGCGCTGGACGCCTACTTCACGGCCTGCGCCGAGCACGGGCTGAACGCATCCACGTTCACCGCCCGCGTCATCACCAGCACCCAGAGCGACCTGGCCAGCGCCGTCTGCGGCGCGATCGGCGCGCTCAAGGGCCGGCTGCACGGCGGCGCTCCGTCCGAGGTGCGCGACCAGCTGACCCAGATCGGCGACGTCGATCACGCCGAGGCCTGGATCCGTGAGGCGCTCGCCCGGGGCGAGCGGCTGATGGGCTTCGGCCACCGCGTGTACAAGACGATGGATCCCCGGGCGGCGGCGCTGCGGCAGGTGGCCGAGCGGCTGGCGGCGGATGCCGACTGGCTGAAGCTGGCGATCCAGGTCGAGGACGTC
>JAWVEC010000089.1:0-3528 GCA_033856975.1 Gaiellales bacterium | reverse complement strand
AACATCGAGAGTTGGCCGTCGAAGCATGTTGCCCACGCCGCTAGCCGCGCCGAATCGACTGTCGCTTCTTGCAATTGGGAGACCGCACCCGCTGCCGAAGACACGTCACCCGCGGCGAGGAGAGCCTCGCATCGCGCGACCAGTAGCTCGGCGGTCTGGTCGTCACGGTCGGGCAGCTCGTCGTCAATCTCCTCCAGCGCGTGCAGGGCCCGGTCGTAGAGGTCGGCGGCGCCTTCGTAGGCAAGTCGTGCCATCGCCTGGTCGGCGGCGCGCCGACAGTACTCAACGGCCTTCACTGCGTTTCCCGCCCAGGCACATTCGAAGTAATGGTGAGCCAGTTCTGCCAGCATCTCGTCGTCGGCGCCGGGCTGAGCTTCCAGCGTCGTGGCGATGCGCTGGTGCAATCGCATGCGCCGCACGGACGCCAGCTCGGCCAGCAGCGACTGTCGGACGATGGCGTGGTTGAACCGGTAGTTTCCGCCGGGCTCTTCGATGACGATGCCAGCTTGACACGCTTCGTCGAATGCATCGATGAGGTCGTTCCCGACTACCTGCTCGACCAGCTCCACGGCGAACCGGCTACCGACAACGGCGGCGGCGGCGAGGGCCTTGTTGGTCTCGACTGGAAGCCGGGAGAGCCTGCGGCTCACGGCTTCTCGCACGCCCTGCGGCAGGGTGCTCTGATCCCACACGCCGCCACTCTCATGCACGTGGCGCAACGCCTCGATGAGGAAGAACGGGTTTCCGCCCGTGACCGACGCCAAAGCGTGGGCGAGTTCCTCGTCGTCGTAGCCGGCCTCGGCGACGTACGCGGTCACGTCGTCTTCGTCAAGGCCACTGAGATTAAGGCGGTTAGCCGTGCCGTCGCGGTGCAGGTCGGCGAGCATCGCCGCCAAGGGATGGGAACGGTCGAGGTCCGTGCTGCGGTAGGTGCCGACGATCTGCACCCGCGCGCGATCGCCAAAGCGCAGCAGATGCCGCAACAAGAGCAGCGTGGGCTTAGCCGCCCAGTGCAGGTCGTCGAGGATCAGCACGACCGGTGCGCCGGCGGAGGCGAGTTCCAACAGTGCGACGACGGCGTCGAACAGCGCGTAGCGTTCGGTTTCCGGGTCGGCGCGGGTTGGCGCGGCCAGGTCGGGAAGAACTTCGGTCAGCCCGGGAACCAAGGTAAGCAATGCTTCGACGCCGCGCATCCCGCGGAGCCGGCTGGTCCCAAGGCATGGCACGAGCGAACGTAGCGCCTCCGCAAAGGGCTGATAGGGCGCACCGAGATCTTCATCGCAGCGACCGTAGAGCACTATCGCGTCTAGTTGGTACGCCTGCTGGGACCATTCGCCGGCCAACCGTGTCTTGCCTACTCCGGGTTCGCCGGCAATCAGCACCGCGTGCGTGCCGCCCGCCAGCGCGGTCTGCCAGGCGGACACCAGCCCTTCGAGCTCACGGCCGCGCCCGACGAACGGCCCGGGGCCGGTCAGCACCGCGGGGAGCCCCGGCCGCTCAAGGGGCTCATCACCTGCCTGTGTCGGAGGCACGTCGCTCGCCGTTCCCAGCCGCAGCTCGAAAACGTGCTCCGGGCGGGCCAGGTTGCGGAGCTGCCGCATCCCTAGGTCGGCGAGCACAACGTCGTCGGGCAGCGAGTCGACGACGAGCTCGGCGATCGCACCAGAGCACAGGATCTGGCCAGCTACCGCCAGCGACCGCAGGCGTGCGGCACGGTTGACCGCACGACCGAAGTAGTCGCCGTCGCGCAACTCGACCTCGCCGGTATGCAGTGCAACGCGGATACGCATCGGGTCTTGGAGGCCCCACGGTTCGTGGAAGATTGCGTCTTGCAGCTCGATAGCGGCGGCTGCAGCCGCCGAGGCCCGCTCGAAGACCGAGAAGGTGGCATCACCCTCGCCACGTATCTTGATCAGCCGGCCGCCGCGGGACGTGACGACCTGTTCGACGAGCTCGTCGTGGCGCGCGAGCGCCACCGCCATGGCGCCGGCGTCGGCCTCCCAGGCAGCCGTGGATCCCTCGATGTCGGTCAGCAGGAAGGTCACTGTGCGCGTCACCGACCGAAGATCTTGTGCGGCAGGGATTTCGAGCGCAGTGTCCTGTCCGACGATTGCTGCCTCGAGTCGGCGAAGATCCGGTCCCGGGTCGACCCCCAGTTCGTCGGCGAGCAGCGCCCGGGCCCGCTGATAAGCGCCAAGGGCGTCACCTTGCCTGCCGGCCCGGTAGAGGGCGAGCATCAGTTGGCCCCAACGCCTCTCGCGCAGCGGCGCGTCGGCCACTGCGGCCTCGAGCTCGCCGATGATCTCCGCGGCGCGGCCCGTCGCGAGTAGCGCGTCGGCCCGATCCTCCACGAGCGCGGCATGTCCCTCGATCCACCGCGTCTTCTCGGATGTTCCGCGCCTGCCATCGGGCAGTTCGGGGACTCCGCGCCAGAGGGCGAGCGCCTCCTCGAAGCGGGCCACCGCTTGGCTGATGTCGCCGGCGGCAGCGGCATCGCGCCCGAGTCGGGCCGCCGATTTGTAGCGCGCGGCATCAACCTCGCTCTCGGCCAGGCTCCAACCCGCTCCCGCCGTCAAAACAAAGCCGTCACCGAGGGTGCGACGCAGCGAGGAGATGTGGGTCTGGAGGGCTTTGGCTGCGGTGCGAGGCGGATCCTCGCCCCAGAGCAACTCGACGAGGGTGTCGGCTGAGACAACGGAACCGCCGTGCAACCCGAGCATCGTGAGGATGGCGCGAGGTTTGGCGCCCGGGATAGTGACGGGCGCTCCGTCTTGCCGGACCTGGAGAGGTCCCAAAACCCCCAGTTCCACCCATGGAAGCGTACTCACATTGCCCATCGTCGGTGGGGCGATTCAATACATGGTCAAGATCGGGTAAAGGCGCCGCACGCCACCAGCTAGCTAACTTTTGGGAAAGCGGCTCAGATCGGCACCCAGACGCCGCCCACGTAAATGCCCCACTGGTGAAAGCCGGTGCTCCACATCGGGGCCTGGGGCGCCCACCAGGGCCATGGCGGCTGGGTGCCCGGCCATTGCGGCGGGGGCGGCACATCCTGCCCGGCGAATGACGGCGCGTAGGGCGGCGGGGGCGTGTACCACGCTGGCGGCGCCGCTGGCTGTTTGCACTCGCCGGTCGCCTCATTCCACGACATTTTGGGATCGCACTGCGCCGAGCTGATACCCGGCGTCGCGATCACCGCAACCGCCATCGCCACGAAGACGACCGCGATGGCGGCTGTCAAACGACGAACAAACCCCTTCATGGTGGGCCTCCCGTTGGGCCATCCCGACCTTGGTTCGTTTCAGCTTATTCCGTTGAGACCGCCACGACCACGTGAGCAACGTCCGGGGGCGGCACCACGTCGAGCCGACCACCCGTGCCATTTCCGATCGGCCGGGCGTTATGCTCCAAACGAGATATCAAGTACTTCACATTGGGAGGGCTTGTTGCTCGACGCGGAGAAGATCCTGATCACCGGGGCGACGGGCAAGATCGCGTTCCCCATCGCGCGCGCCCTGGCAGCGGCGG
>JAWVEC010000088.1:0-17007 GCA_033856975.1 Gaiellales bacterium | reverse complement strand
GACCTGGGCCAGGTTTCGCAGCACGGGTACCGGCCGGTCGGAGTTGACCATCACGCGGTCGATGAAGTCGGGACCGGGCAGGCTCAGCCCCGCCTGCGGCACGCCCTGCGCCTCATAGCTCAGCAGCGCCTGCGCCTCGTCTCCCAGCAGCTGCTCGATCTGCGATCCACTCGTGACTGCCATTACGACCCCCTGCCAACCCGTTGATTGGCCGCATTCTACGGCTTAGCCGCACCGCCTCGCGGACATGGCACCGCTGAAAGGCGGTCTCAGTCCGCCGATACCTGGTGCAGAGACCAAATTAACTGGAGGAACCTGATGGCGACCGCAATCTTCTTTGCAATCTTCACACTGGCCTGTGTTCTCGCTCCGATCGCCGGCTCCGACTCGCGTCGCAGCGGCAGCCGCGGCTGGTGGCCGGCCCGCCCTCGGTAGAGCCTCACTCACGACTGATCGTGCAGGTACGCTTCCCGGCGTGATCTTCGTGATAGTCCTCGTGGTGGTCGTGGTGCTCGTGCTGGGCTGGCTGATGCTGACCTTCAACCGGCTGGTGCGGCTGAGAAACGAGGCGGAGCAGGGCTTCTCGGGCATCGACATCCAGCTCAAGCGGCGCGCCGACCTGATTCCGAACCTGGTCGAGGCCGTGAAGGCGTATGCCGCCCACGAGAGCGGCCTGTTCGAGGAGCTGGCGCAGGCACGGGCCAGCACGCTGTCCGCACAGGGGGTGGCCGGCGCCGCCGACGCTGCTGGCAAGACGGGTGCCGCGCTGGGCCGGCTGTTCGCCGTCTCCGAGGCCTACCCCCAGCTGCGCGCCAGCGAGAACTTCCAGCGCCTCCAGGAAGAGCTGACCGACACCGAGGACAAGATCGCGGCCGCCCGCCGCTACTACAACAACGTGGTGCAGAAGTTCAACACCTCGCAGCAGACGTTCCCGCCCAGCCTGGTGGCCGGCCCGCTCGGCTTCACGCCGCGCGAGTTCTTCCGGCTCGAGGACGACGGCGACCGGGCACCGGTCGCGGTCAGCCTCTGACGTGACGCTCCAGCAACAGATCCGCGCCAACCGCTGGCGTACGGCGCTGGTGCTGCTCGGCTTCGGGCTGCTGGTGGGCGTGTTCGTGCTGGTGATCGCCGCCGCCTACCAACCCGGCGTGGCCGGCTTCGTGGGCATCATCGCGATCGTGTACGGCATCTTCTCGTGGTTTGCCTCCGGCAGGATCATCGCTGCCGCTTCCGGCGCCCACAAGGTCGAGAAGGCCGACCAGCCCGAGCTGTACCGGACGCTCGAGAACGTGGCCATCGCGGCCGGGCTCCCGCGCACGCCCGACCTGTACATGATCGACGACCCCTCCCCGAACGCGTTCGCCGCCGGGCGCGACCCCGAGCACGCCTACGTCGCGGTCACCACCGGCATCGTGAAGCTGATGGACCAGCGCGAGCTGTCGGGGGTGCTGGCGCACGAGCTGTCACACATCCGAAACCGCGACGTGCGTCTGATGAGCCTGGCGGCGGTGCTGGTGGGCGTGATCGCGCTCGCCTCCGACCTGCTGATGCGGATCACGATCTTCGGCGGTGGCAGCGACGAGCGCGAGGGCGGCCTGGGTGCGATCGGCATCGTGGTCGGTATCGCGGCCGCGATCCTGGCGCCGATCGGCGCCTCACTGCTGCAGATGTCGCTGTCCCGTCGCCGCGAGTACCTGGCCGACGCCTCCGCGGTCGAGATCACCGGCGACGCCGAGGGGCTGGCGCGGGCACTGGCCGCCCTGCGCGCCGACACGCAGCCGCTTCGCACCGTCACCCGCGCGACCGCGCACCTCTACATCGAGTCACCGCTGCGCGACCACAAGGGCCTGCGCTCGAGCCTGGGCGGCCTGTTCGATACCCACCCGCCGCTCGATGACCGGATCGCGCGGCTGGAGGAGATGGGCGGATTCACGCTGCCGATGGGTCCCGATCCCGCGAAGGCGTAGGCCTGCCGGCCGCCTCCACCGGCGCTCAGGACATCAGCAGCCGTTCGATCGCCGAGCGCGTCTCGCCAGGTCGCTCGAGCCACGGAAAATGACCGCAGCCCGGAATCATCGCGACCCGCGCTCCGGCGATCAGCGCGGCCGTCTCGGTCGTCGCCGAGGCTGGCAGCGGATCGAGCTCGCCGTGCACGAATAGCGCCGGCAGCGGCGCCGCCGACGGCAGGCCGCCGGCCAGGGTGCCACGCCGGAAGTGCTCCATCAGCGAGGCGTTGGTCTGGATCGAGCACTCGGCGCCGACTCGCGCGACCGGGCTGGGAGGCGCCGACGACGGGTCGGCGAAGTACCGCGGCCATAGCAGCGCGAACCGCTCCGCCAAGTCGGCCTCGTCGCCCAGTCCCTCCCGCCGCCGGGCCTCGATCTGGTCGACCCGCGCACGCTGGGCGTCGTTCAGGCCGGCTCGCATCTTCTCGCCCATCGGGGCGAACACCGAGGCGCTGGCGCCCAGCGGATCGATGCAGATCACGCCCAGCAGCCGCTCCGGATGCGCCAGCAGCAGGTGCAGCGCCAGGTGACCGCCCCAGGAGTGGCCGATCGCCCACGCCCGGTCGAGTCCGCAGGCATCGAGCACCGCGATCGCATCGGCCAAGTGTGTCTCGACGGTGTACGGCGGGCCGCCGGTCGAGGGCGGCGTCCCTCGCTGCGTGTAGCGAACGGTCGCGAACAGACCCGCAAGCTCGGCGGCACAGCCGCCGGTGTAGTCGGGGACGGCGGGGCCGCCGTGCAGCAGCAGCGCCGGCGCGCCCTCATCGGCGCGGTGGCCCTCAAGCCGCCCGCCGTCGATCTCGACCGTGAACGGCCGCTCGATCACCGCCCGGTCACGCCTCCGGCTTCTCGGCGTGGCCGCCGAACTGCTTTCGCATCGCCGACAGCACCTTGTTTGCATACGTTCCCTCGCCCCGCGAGCTGAATCGCTCGAACAGCGAGGTCGTGAGCACGTAGGCGGGGATCCCCTCCTCCACCGCCGCCAGGGCAGTCCAGCGGCCCTCGCCGGAGTCCGACACGCGACCGGAGAACGACTCGAGCTGCGGATCCTCGAGCAGCGCAGCGGCCGTCAGGTCGAGCAGCCACGAGCCGACCACGCTGCCGCGGCGCCACACCTCGGCCACCTCGGAGGTGTCGATCTCGTACAGGTAGAACTCCGGATGGGTGAGCGGCGCCGTCTCGGCATCTGCGGCATGCTCGCGCTTGCCGATGTCGGCGTTTCGGATGATGTCCAAGCCCTCGGCGTAGGCGGCCATGATGCCGTACTCGATGCCGTTGTGCACCATCTTGACGAAGTGCCCGGCGCCGTTTGGGCCGCAGTGCAGGTAGCCGTCCTCGGCCGTGCTGCCGTTGTCGCCGCCGCGGCCGGGGGTGCGCGGCGCCGCGCCGACGCCGGGGGCGATGGTGGCGAAGATCGGATCGAGGTGGGTGACGACCTCGTCCTCGCCGCCGATCATCAGGCAGAAGCCGCGCTCGAGGCCGAACACGCCACCCGAGGTGCCGACGTCGACGTAGTGGATGCCCTGCTCGGCCAGCTGCTTGGCCTTCGCGATGTCGTCCCGGTAGTAGCTGTTGCCACCGTCGATGATGATGTCGCCGGCCTCCATCAGGCCCGCCAGCTGGTCGACCAGGCGGCCGGTGATCGCGGCCGGCACCATCACCCAGGCCACGCGCGGCTTCTCGAGCTTGGCCACGAAGTCGGCCAGCGACTGCGACCCGACCGCGCCCTCGCTCTCGAGCAGCGCCACCGCGGCCGCATCGACGTCGGAGACCACCACCTGGTGACCGTCGCGCATCAGCCTGCGCGAGAGGTTGGCGCCCATCCGTCCCAGTCCCACCATTCCCAGCTGCATCGTGGTTGCTCCTTTGATGTCGATATCCGCTCCACGTCCGCCGCGGCGTCTGCCGTCACAGGCGGGCTGAGGCCAGCTCGGCGCCGGCGCGCTCGAGGTCACCGCACGCAAGCGTAGTGGCTCCCATCTCCGCCAGCGCTTCGGCCGCGCCGATTTCGACGCCACCTCCCACCGCGATACAGCCGACGCCGGCAGCCGCGCAGGCGGCGGCGACGGCCGCCACCACCTTCCCGCGCAGCGTCTGCGAGTCGATCCGGCCCTCGGCCGTGACGCACAGGTCGGCGGCCGCCAGCCGCCGCTCGAAGCCGACCTCGTCCAGCACCAGCCGCGCGCCCGGCACGGCCGCGGCCCCCAGCGCCATCAGCATGGCGCCGATGCCGCCGCCCGCCCCGGCACCCGGCAGGTCGGCGGTTGGCAGCGCCAGCGCGGCGAGCCGCCGCTCGAGCTGCTCCATCTGCTCCGGCGACGCGCCCTTCTGCGGTCCGTACACCGCCACCGCCCCGGTCGGGCCGAGCAGCGGGTTGTCGACGTCGAGCGCGGCCACCAGCTGGACGCCGTCGGGAACCGTGCCCAGCGCCTGCCGCAGCCCCTCGCCTCCGTCGCTGGAGGCCGTGCCGCCGACGCCGACGATGATCCGCCGCGCACCGCCATCGATCGCGTGGCGGATCAGCTCCCCAGCGCCGAACGAGCTTGCCGCGACGGCGTCCGCTGCCAGGTCGGCGACCCGCCACATGCCGCAGGCCTCTGCCACGTCCAGCGCCGCCTCCCCGCCGGGGAGGGTCGCGTAGACGGCCTCGATCGGCCGGCCGTAGGCGTCATGCGCCGGCACCGTTCGCCAGGCGCCGCCACGCGCCGCGAGCAGCGCGGCCGCCGTCCCCTCGCCGCCGTCTGCCAGCGGCACCAGCTCCAGCGCGTCGTCCGGCCGGCGCGATCGCCAGCCACGCGCCAGCGCCTCGGCAGCCTCCCGGGCCGAGTAGGTGCCCTTGAGCTTGTCCGGGGCGATCACGAGGCGCATGACCGACGAGACTAGATGATTGATTTCATGTCCTAGAGTTGGCAGGTGTCGTATTCCGCCGCCCCTACCCGCGTCGAGACGCCCCGGCTGCTGCTGCGCGAGTGGCGAGAGAGCGACGCCGAGGCGCACGCCGCCATGTGCGCCGACCCGGATGTGATGCGCTATCTCGGCGGCACCCTCGACGCGGCCGGAAGCTGGCGACGGATGGCCGAGCACGCCGGGCACTGGACGCTGCGCGGTTTCGGAAAGTGGGCCGTCGAGCGGCGCGACACCGGCGAGTGGATCGGACGGGTCGGCCCCTGGAATCCCCCCGACTGGCCGGGCGTCGAGGTAGGATGGACGCTCGTGCGAAGCGCCTGGGGACAGGGATACGCGTTCGAAGCGGCCGCCGCGTCAGTCCAGTGGGCATGGGCGAACCTCGAATGTGAGCGGATCGTCTCGCTGATCGATCCCGGCAACGCCGCCTCGATCCGCGTCGCCGAGCGGCTCGGCATGCGGGCACTGCCTACCGCCGAGACGACGGGGACGGAGCTGACGGTTTTCGCGATCGACCGTCCCGCGGGTATGTGATCAGGCAAGCGTCCGCGAGATGACGCGGGCGCTGGTCGCCTTCCACGCCACCACCACCTCGGCGCCCGGCAGCAGCTGCAGCCGCTCGGCCGACTCGGGCGTGATCTCGGCGGTGATGCCGGCCACCACCACCCGCACCCGGTTGCCGAGCGGGACAACGCGCTCGACCCGGCCGGGGATGTGGTTGAGCGCCGAGTCGTCGGCCGGCCGGAGGGCGACGGTGATCTGCCAGGGCGCGATCAGAACCGCGACCGCGCCGTGGGCGGGATCGGCGATCCGCACCGAGCCGCCGCGGTCGAGGGCGACGTCGCGGCCCGTTGCCACACCTGACAGCATGTTGGTGCCGGCGAACTCCGCCACGAACGGCGTCGCCGGGGACTCCAGCAGCTCGCGCCCGGCGCCCAGCTGCACTATCCGGCCGCGCTCGATCACCGCGACGTGATCGGCCAGCGAGACGGCCTCCTCGTAGGCGTGGGTGACGACCAGCGCCGGCACGCCCTCCTGGCGCAGCACCTCCCCCAGCTCCGCCGCGACCGAGCCCCTGGTCGCCGGGTCGAGCGCGGACAGCGGCTCGTCCAGCAGCAGCAGCTGCGGTCGCCGGGCGAGCGCCCGGGCGAGCGCGACCCGCTGGCGCTCGCCACCCGAAAGCTGGCGCGGCCGGGCCGAGCGCAGGTGCGCGACGCCGAACTGCTCGAGCAGCGGCGACACGTCACGTCCGTCGGCGCCGAAGGCCACGTTGCCCTGCACGGACAGGTGCGGAAACAGCGCATAGTCCTGGAACAGGTAGCCGATCCGGCGCTGCTCCACCGGGACGTCGACGCCGCCGCCGAACCAGCGCCGGCCACCGCACTCGACCTCGCCCGACGCCGGCCGCACCAGGCCCGCGAGCAGCCGAAGCAGCGTCGACTTGCCGGCGCCGGAGGGGCCGATCACGGCCAGCGTCCCGGCCGTCTCGAGCGCCGCGTCCAGCGTGAAGTCACGCAGCGGCAGCGTCACACGGGCGCGAAGCGTGATGACCTCCCTCCCAGCAGCTTGACCGCCAGCAGCACGGCGGCGCTGATCGCGATCATGACGGCGCCGAGCGCAAACGCTGCGTCCGACTGGCCGCCCTCGAAGCCGAGATAGATCGCCACCGGCGCCGTCTGCGTGACGCCCTGCAAACTGCCGGCAAAGATGATGGTGGCACCGAACTCGCCGAGCGCCCGCGCCCAGCCCAGCGCCGCGCCCACGCCCAGCCCCTCGCCCGCCACCGGCACCGCAACCCGCACAAAGACGCGTCCGGGCCCGGCACCCAGCGTGCGGGCCGCCGCCAGCAGGTCGGGCTCGACGGCGGCAAAGGCGCTCTGCGCCTGCCGCAGGTACAGCGGCGCCGCCACGAACGTCATCGCCAGCACGACGGCCAGCTTGGTGAACGGGATCTCGAGCCCCAGTGTGGACAACTCCGAGCCGAGCAGGCCGCGACGTCCGAAGGCGAAGAACAGGCCCAGCCCGGCCACGGCCGGCGGCAGCACCAGCGGCAGCTCAAACAGCGTCACCACCAGCGATCGGCCCGGGAAATCGCGGGTCGCAAGCAGGTACGCGATCGGCGTGCCCACCAGCACCATCGCCGCCAGCGAGATCAGGCTGGTCTGGAACGAGACCAGCAAGGCGTCGCGAGCGACCGACGAGCGCAACCCGGCGGCCAGGTCGCCCTTCGCAAACACGGCCGCCAGCGGCAGCCCGACGAACGCGACGCCCAGCAGGGCGAGCGCCGCTGAGGCTAGGACGAAGGCGCCGGGCCGAAGCCGAGACCGGTCAGCACCTGCTGTCCCTGCGCGCTCGTCACCAGGTCGATCCACTGCCGTGCCACCTTTGCCTGCTTGGAACCGGAGACGATACCGATCGGGTAGACCACCGTGGCCTGAGCCGCCGCCGGCAGTGCGATCTGCTTGACCTTATTCCCGGCAGCCAGCGCGTCGGTGATGTAGACGAAGCCGGCGTCGGCCTCCCCCAGCTCGACCTTCTGAACGATCGGCGTCACCGTCGGCTCGCGGCTGACGATGTTGAGCGAGCCGGGATCGATGCCGAGGTTGCCCAGCACCGTCTCGGTATAGGAGCCGATCGGCACGGCCGGGTCGCCGACCACCAGCTTGGCGCCCTTGGTGAGGTCGGCCACGCTGGTGATGCCGGCCGGATCGTCCGGCGGCACGATCAGCACCAGGCTGTTGGTGGCGAAGTTGGTGGTGGCGCCCAGCAGCTTCTTGCCCTGCAGCTGCTCGGAATACTTGGGGCTGGCGGCCGCGTAGACGTCGGCGTGCACTCCCTGCTCGAGCTGAGCGGCAAGTGCGTCCGAGCCGGCGAGGCTGAGCGTCACGTGCCAGCCCGGATGGTCATGGGCGTAGGTCGTCGCCAGCTTCGTGAACGCGTTGGTCAGCGAGGTGGCTGCGAACACGGTCAGCGTGCCGCCCGAGTGGCCGCTGGACGAGCCGCCCGACGACCCGCCGCAGCCCGCCGCCAGCAGGCACAGCACCACCATCGCCGAGCCGAGCCGGCTCACGGCCTGCCCACCATCACCGAGGTCGCCTTGACCGTCGCCACCGCGGGCACGCCCGGCCGCAGGCCAAGCTCCTCAACCGCGTCGCGGGTCACGATCGAGACGATGTGATGCGGGCCGGCCTCGATCTCGACCTGCGCCATCACGCCCGTCACCTCGACGCTCGTGACCACGCCCTCGAACCGGTTTCGGGCCGAGAACGTGCGATCGACCTGCGCCGCCTGGTGGCCGCCGAGGCGGGCGATCTCGCTCTGCTCAACGACCCGCCGGTTGGCGGAGTCGCGATGGGTGACGATCCGCCCCGACCGCTCCCAGCGCCGCAGCGTGTCGACGCTGACGCCCAAGGCGCGGGCCGCATCGCCGACGGGTAGCATCTGCTCCATGCGGCCAACGCTATCACCTATGCAACGCCTATGCACAATCTGAGCTGGACGCCATCGCCCGAGGTGATCGAGCGGGCGCGGGTGACGGCGTTCATGCGCGAGCACGGCATCGACGACTGGCACGAGCTGCACGCCCGGGCGCAGGACGACATCGGCTGGTTCTGGGACGGCGTCGTCAAGCACCTTGGATTCGAGTTCTTCACGCCCTACCAACGCGTGTTCGATGACTCCGACGGCCCGATGTGGACGCGCTGGTTCGGCGGCGGCACCATCAACCTGACGCACAACTGCGTCGACCGGCACGCCCGAGACACGCCGCACCACGCGGCCGTGATCTGCGAGAGCGAGGACGGCCAGGTGCGAAGCGCCAGCTACGTCGAGCTGGAGGCCGAGGTGAACCGGGTCGCCAGCGCCCTGCTTGAGCTGGGCGTGGGTAAGGGCGACGCGGTGGGGCTGTTCCTGCCGATGTCGATCGAGGTGGTGGCGGGCTTCTACGCGATCTGCAAGATCGGTGCGATCGTGGTGCCGATCTTCTCCGGCTTCGGCGCGCCCGCGGTGGCCGCCCGGCTGGCCGACGCCGGCGCCGTTGCGCTGCTGACCGCGGATGCGGTGCCGCGCCGCGGCAAGCCGGTCTCGATGAAGCGGACGGTGGACGAGGCGCTGGCGGATGCCCCGACCGTGCGCAACGTGGTCGTCTGGGAGCGGCTGGGCGGGGACACCCCGATGACGGCCGGCCGCGACCACCGCTGGGATGAGTTGGTCGCCCGCCAGCCGGCCGCGCTGGAGGCGCCGGCGCTCGATCCCGAGACGCCGATGATGGTGATCTACACCTCCGGCACGACCGGCAAGCCGAAGGGAGCGGTGCACGTACACGGCGGCTTCCTGGTCAAGATCGCCGAGGAGTGCGCCTTCCAGACCGACCTGCGGGCGGATGACCGATTCACCTGGATGTCTGACATGGGCTGGATCATGGGCCCGAAGATCGTGGTCGGCGCCGGCGCGCTTGGCTCGACGCTGGTGCTGTCGGAGGGCGCGCCCGACTACCCCGGCCCGGGCCGGCTGTGGGAGCTGGTGGAGCGGCACCGGATCAGCGTGCTCGGCATCTCGCCGACGCTGATCCGGGCGCTGCGTTCGAGCGGCGACGAGCCGGTGCTGCGCCACGACCGCAGCTCGCTGCGCATCCTGGCCTCGACCGGCGAGCCGTGGAACCCGGATCCCTACCGCTGGCTGTTCGAGGTGGCGGGCGAGGGCCGCTGCCCGATCATCAACCTGTCCGGCGGCACCGAGGTGGGCGCCTGCTTCCTGTCACCGATGCCGGTGATGCCGATCAGGGAGTGCTCGCTGGGCGTGCCCGCACTGGGCATGGCGATGGACATCCTGGGGCCGGACGGCGAGCGGGTGGCGCCGGGCGAGGTGGGCGAGCTGGTGTGCCGAAAGCCATGGCCATCGATGACCCGCGGCGTGTGGGGCGACCCGCAGCGCTACCTGGATACGTACTGGTCACGCTGGCCGGAAATCTGGGTGCACGGCGACTGGGCATCGGTGGAGGAGGACGGCTCCTGGTACCTGCACGGCCGCTCGGACGACACGCTCAACATCGCCGGCAAGCGGATCGGCCCGGCCGAGTTCGAGTCGGCCGCGGTGCACTGCGAGGGCGTGGCGGAGGCCTGCGCGATCGGCGTCCCCGATCCGCTCAAGGGCGAGGTGGCCTGGATCTACTGCGTGCCGCGGGCCGGCGTGGAGGCCGGCGCCGAGCTGCGCGACGCGGTGCGGGCCGAGGTCGTCCACGAGCTGGGCAAGGCGTTCGCGCCCGCCGAGGTGCGGTTCGTCTCGGCGCTGCCCAAGACGCGCACCGCCAAGATCGTGCGCCGCGCGGTGCGAGCGGCCGCGCTGGGCGAAGACCTGGGCGACCTGTCCTCGATCGAGGATGCCAGCGTGCTCGATCAGTTCGCCCCGACGCGGTAGCGCTCCGCCTCAGGAGGCGGTGACGCGGCGGTGGATCTCCTGCGTCAGCTGCTCGATCTGCTGAGTGATCGCGGTGTTCTGCTCGACCAGATTCTGAAGCTGCCGCTCTTGGGTGACCGCCCTCTGGGCGATCTCCTCACGATGGCGGGCATCAGCCTCTGCGTGGGCCTTGTCGCGATCGGCCTGCCGGGTCTGGGCGAGCAGGATCAACGGCGCGGCGTAGGCGGCCTGTGTCGAGAAGGCCAGGTTGAGCAGAATGAACGGGTACAGGTCGAAGTGCACGAGGCCGACGGCGTTGATCACGATCCAGACCGCGACCACACCCGACTGGATGATGATGAACCGCGGCGTGCCGAAGAAACGGGCGAAAGCCTCGGCCTTCTTGCCGAACGTGTCGCCGCCGAAGGCGCCGCTGAGGTGCTCGTGGTCGTGGTGGAACCGCAGCGGATCGGGCAGGTCGCCGCCGGCCAAGGTCACCCTCCCGGGCTCATGTAAACAGGGATCTTGACCAGGCAGATGGGCGACCCATCCTTGGCCGAGTTGTCATACGCGGCGACGTATCCCTCGGCCGGGGCGTCCAGCAGCGGCAGCTCGAGGTTAGCCGTGAACGGCTGCCGGCCGGACGCGGCCGTCTTCACCTTGGTCGTGTGCTGCCCCTTGCCGGGGACGCGCGCGACCACCGTCATCGGCCCGGCCTCGAACAGGTCGGCGAACCCGGTCACCTTGCTGAGCCCAAACAGCGCCGTGTAGGGAGCCGGCTTGTCGATCTCGATGCAGTCGTGCTTGGTCGGCGGCAGCGGCGTGCGCACGAACTCGATGGTCGCCTTCCCGCCGCCGGTGGTGGCAACCGTCCTGGTGATGTTGGAGTTGAACGCCAGCTGAAAGATCTGCAGCTGGTGGGTGGCTGGATCCCAGCTGAGGCGCATCAGCAGCCGGGACGCATCGGCGTCCACCTCGTCGATGATCGACTGGTGGATGATCACATCCCGGTCGAAGGTGACGTCGTACTCGCCCTCGCCGTTGCCGTGAACGACCGTCATCTGCGGGCCTTCCACGCCTCCCGTGAAGATCAGCGAGAGGTCGCTGCCCCAGCCGCTGCTGATCGGCGCGCTGGAGACCTCGAACGAGTCCACCACCTCCGGCGGCAACGGCTGGCTCGACGGCGGCCCCGACGTCGGGTTGGACGAGGGTGCGCTCGAGCCGGGCGTCGAGCTGCCTGCCGCCGGGTCGCCGCTGCTTGTGCCCAGCAGGTAGGCGGCAAACAGGCCCAGCACAACCAGCAGCGTGAGCGAGCCCGCCAGGGCGAGCCTCTGGTTGCGGGTCATGAGGACATCACCACCGGATACGGCGGCAACCGGGCGAATCCTCCCCGTGCTACCGTCTGCGGCGTTCATCGTCAGGAAGGACTCGGCACCGTGAGCGAAGGCATCCTCGAGGGCAAGACCGCACTGGTGGCCGGCGTGGCCAACAAGCGCTCGATCGCATGGGCAATCGCCAAAGCGCTGCACGGAGCGGGCGCGTCGCTCGCGTTCACCTACCAGGGCGAGCGGCTCGAGGACTCGGTGCGCAAGCTGGCGGCCGAGGTCGACTCGGACGTGGTCGTGCCCTGCGACGTCTCGGATGATGCCAGCATCGCGCAGGCCTTCGATCGCATCGGCCAGGCCGCCGGCGGGCTCGACATCATGGCCCACTCGATCGCCTACGCGCCCGCCGAGTCGTTCGAGAACCGGTTCGTCGAGACGTCGCGGTCGGCGTTTGCCACCGCGCTCGACATCTCGGCCTACTCCATGATCGCGATGGCCAAGCACGCCGAGCCGCTGATGGTGCCACGCGGCGGCGGCGCGATGGTGACGCTGACGTACATGGCCAGCGAGCGCGCCTTTCCCAAGTACAACGTGATGGCGGTGGCCAAGGCTGCGCTCGAGTGCTCGGTGCGCTACCTGGCCCACGAGCTAGGCCCGGCCCAGATCCGCGTCAACGCGATCTCGGCCGGACCGGTGCGGACACTGGCCGCCAAGGGCATCCCCGGCTTCGACCAGATGGAGACCGTGATCGAGCAGCGCTCACCCCTCAAGAGGAACATCTCCGCGAGCGACGTCGGCAACGCCGCGCTCTACCTGTGCAGCCCGATGGGAACGATGGTGACGGGCACGACGCTGTACGTCGACTCCGGATACCACGCGATGGGGATGTAGCGGAGGTGCTCGCATGGACGGTGCTGGGAGGCAGCCCGGCGTGGCCGAATCCCGGCCAGGCGGCCAGCGGCTACCTGGTCGAATCCGACGAGCGGCACGTCTTGATCGATTGCGGCTCGGGCGTCGCCTCCGAGCTGCGGGAGTTCGACCCACGGCCGCTGACCGACATCGTGATCAGCCACTTTCACGCCGATCACTGGTTCGACCTGGTGCCGCTGCACTACGCGTTCCGCTACGGCAGTTGGAAATCGCGGCCCAAGCCGGCGCTGTACCTGCCGCCGGGCGGCCGCGACGTGCTGGACACGGTGGCGTCGGTCTGGGACGGCTCGGTCGAGACGTTCGAGGCCGCCTTCGACCTGATCGAGTACGACCCCCACGCCGATCTGCGGATCGGCGACCTGCACCTCAGCTTCGCCCCCTGCCTGCACTACACCACCTGCTACTCGATCAAGATCGCAGGGCCGGGCGGCGTCATCGTCTACTCGGCTGACACAGCGCCCACCGAGCGGCTGGCCCGGTTTGCGCAAGGTGCCGACCTGTTCGTCTGCGAGGCCGCCCTGGGCGATGCATCGAACGACTCCAGCGAGCGCGGCCACATGGACGCGGCCGAGGCCGGCCGCGAGGCGGCGCGAGCCGGCGCCACCCGGCTGCTGCTGACCCACGTGCCGGACGAGATCGGCCACGACGCGGTGCTGGAACGCGCGCGAGCGGAGTTCGCCGGCCCGGTGGACATCGCGAGCCCGCGGCTGCGGATCGAGGTCTAAGGCCAAGCCGACCCTCGAGGAGATGCAGCATGGACCGATTCACGGGCGGTTGCCTTTGCGGCAACGTCCGAATTGTGGCGACGGGACTCCCCTACCGGGTCGGCCTTTGTCACTGTCTCGACTGCCGTAAGCATCATGGCGCCCTTTTTCACGCTTCCGCAGTGTTCCCTCACGATGCGGTGACGATCGATGGCGAGACACGCGACTACGCCGGGCGGTTTTTCTGTCCCCGATGCGGCTCGTCCATCTTCGGACGCAGCGCAGACGAGATCGAAGTGAACCTCGGATCCCTGGATGCCCCTGACCAGCTGATGCCGACCTACGAAAGCTGGATCGTCCGTCGCGAGTCCTGGTTGCCGCCGTTTCCGCTCACGAGACGATACGAGCGCAATCGTGACGCCACGGGTCGCTTTGAGGAGTAGGTGGCATACCCGACGTTCTGCTCCGGGCCGAACGGCGTCCGCCGCTGTCGGGCCGACGCCTGAGGATGGCCGCGCTCGCGGGCGTCCGCGGCTGCGGATCGAGGTCTGACGCTGAGCGGGGCCTGGCCCCGCCGACTCGTTCACCCCAAAGTCTGCTCCGGGCCGAACGGCGTCCGCCGCTGTCGGGCCGACGCCTGAGGATGGCCGCGCTCGCGGGGCGGCGCCCCGCTACCGCGCTCATCGTTAGGACATCAACGTCACGCGCGAGGCGCCGAGCAGACCCTCGGCGGCCTTCTCGGCGGTGCGTTGCAGGCTCTCCGACATCGACGGGTTGACCGCGGCCGTCTCGGCCAGCGCCTGCACCGGCAGCTTGGCATGCACGGCCAGGGCGACGGTGGTGATCACCTCGGACGCGCGCAGGCCGACCATGGCGCCACCCAGCACCGTGCCGTCCTCGGGATCTGACAGGAGCTTGATCATGCCGTCCGTCTCGCCCTCCATCACCGCTCGCGGGTTGGCTCGGATCAGATGCTTGGTGACGCTCACCGCCACGCCGTCGATCCGCGCCTGGCGTTCGGAGATGCCGGCCTTGGCGATCTCGGGGCGGGTGAAGACGCACCAGGCAACGCCGGTGTAGCTGATCGGGTCGACCGGCACGCCGAGGGCGTGCATGGCGGCGGTGCGGCCGTGCATGGCGGCCGTGTTGGCGAGCATGATCTGGCCGGTGACGTCGCCACAGGCGTAGACGTGCTCGGCGTTGGTGCGGCAGAACTCGTCGATCGGCAGCGTGCCGCGGTCGCCGAACTTCACGCCGGCCGCCTCCAGCCCCAGCTCCGCGGTGTTGGGCCGCATGCCGATGCAGAGCATCACGTGCGAGCACTCGATCTCGCGGCCGTCCTCGAGCACGATCCGCACGCAGCCGGCGTCCTCGCAGTCGATCGCGGCGGCACGGCCGTTCTTGACCACGTCCATGCCGCGCTTGAGGAACACCTCCTCCAGCACCTCGGCCAGGTCGGGGTCGTCGTTGGGCAGGATCTGGTCACGGGCCGAGATCAGCGTGACCCGCGACCCACAGCGTGAGAAGAAGTCCGCGAACTCACAGCCGGTCGGCCCGGCGCCCAGCACGACCAGGTGCTCGGGCAGCTCGCGCAGGTCGAAAACCTGGCGGGTTGTGAGCACGCGGTGCGCATCGGGGTGTGCGAACGGTGGCACGAAGGGCGAGGCGCCGGCGCAGACCAGCAGCGCGTCGAATCCGACCTCGAGGTCGCGGTCGTCCACGTGCACCGTCATCACGTTGGGTCCGGTGACAACGCCGTGGCCGGGCAGCACGCGTACGTTCATCGTGTCCATCCGCTCGCGTACGCCGCGGCTCTGGTGCAGGGCGACAGCGCGGGAGCGGGCCAGCGTGCGGCGCAGGTTGACCGAGGGGAAGCCGCGCGCGAAGTCGACCCCATCCGCCTCGGC
The DNA here is from genome assembly GCA_033856975.1 of Gaiellales bacterium. Lineage (GTDB taxonomy): Bacteria > Actinomycetota > Thermoleophilia > Gaiellales > JAICJC01 > JAICYJ01. The sequence continues at coordinate 1,837 of JAWVEC010000088.1, read as the reverse complement.
CTGCGTGATCTTGAGCATCGCGTCGGCCGTCGTGAGCAGCGTCTTTGACGGGATGGCGTCGGTCATGGTGCAGTTTCCGCCCAGCTGGTTATCCTCGATCAGCGTGACGTCGGCACCCAGGTACGCGGCGGTTGCGGCGGCCGCGTAGCCGGCCGGACCACCACCTAAAATGGCAAGTCTCATGCGCAGATCGTAGACTCTCCCGATGGCACAGACCGCCCCCACCTTCGGCGTCGAGTCCGTCCGCGCACAGTTCCCCGCGCTGGCCGCCGGCCGCGTCCACCTCGACAACCCCGGCGGTACGCAAGTGCACGGCTCGGTGATCGAGGCTGTCAGCGAGTACTACACCAGCTTCAACGCCAACCTGGGCGGCCCGTTCGCGACCTCGGTCGAGTCCGACCGCGTGCTGAGCGAGGCGCGCCGCGACACGGCGCTGATGCTCGGCGTCGATCCCGGCGAGATCGTGTTCGGCGCGAACATGACCACCCTCACCTTCCACGCCTCACGCGCCCTGGTGCGCGACCTCGGGCCGGGTGACGAGATCCTGCTGACCCGCATCGACCACGACGGCAACGTCGCACCCTGGCTGCTGGCGGCGCAGGATCGCGGCATCACGGTGCGCTTCGCCGACATCGACGTGGAGTCGTGCACGGTCGACATCGACGACTTCGCCTCCAAGCTCAGCGACCGCACCCGGATCGCCGCCTTCAACTGGGCCTCGAACGGCGCCGGCACGATCTCGGACGCCGAGACGATGGCGCGCCTCGCGCGCGAGGCCGGCGCGCTCAGCTACGTCGATGCGGTGCAGTTCGCGCCCCACGGCCCGATGGACGTGCATGCGCTCGGATTCGACTTCCTGTCCTGCTCGGCCTACAAGTTCTTCGGCCCACACGTGGGCGTGCTGTACGGCCGCCACGAGCTGCTGGAGAGCATCCGGCCGTACAAGGTGCGCCCGGCGCACGACGAGCCGCCCGGATCGTGGGAGACGGGCACGATCAACCTGGAGGGCATCGCCGGCACCGCCGCGGCGGCCCGCTACATGGTCGAGGTGGGAGCCGAGGCGATCACGGCCTATGAGCGGACGCTGACCGACCAGCTGATCCGCGGCCTGGACGCGATCCCGGGCGTGACCCAGTACGGCACGCGCGACCTCGATCGGCGCGTGCCGACCGTTGTCTTCACGGTCGCCGGCCACGCTCCGGCAGACGTCTCGGCCGCGCTGGCCCGCGACAACATCTTTGTCTGGGATGGCAACTACTATGCACTCGAGCTGATGGAGACCCTGGGGCTCGAGCAGCAGGGCGGCGCGGTGCGCGTGGGTGCCGTCCACTACAACACGACGGCCGAGATCGACCGCTTCCTGGAGGCCGTGGCCGCTCTCTGAGAGCGGGCTACTCGGGCAGCTCGAAGGGTGGCACCCAGCGGCCGTCCACGTCGACGAAGCCGTAGCTCTTTGCCACGTCGGATACTCGCAACGACTCGCCGCTGTGTCGCATCACGTCGGCGTCGGCAGCAAGCATCGCCACCGCGCGCCCGACGTACTGCGTCGAGTGGGTGGGTGAGAGGTCGCCGGTGAAGAGCGCCAGCACCGCCTCGGTGCGGGTGAACCCGGGCAGCAGGGTCAACGCCGCCACACCGTGGGGACGCAGCTCGGTGGCCATGCCAAACGCCATCCGCGCCACCGCCGACTTGGCCACGTCGTAGACGAGGTTGCCCAGGTAGCGGCCACGGTCGCCTGCGGCCGTGCCGATGATCAGACCGCCCGCTCGGGCGATCATCAGCGGCGCCGCATGGCGAGCCGCCAGGTACTGGAACCGGACGCCACGGTCGATCATGC